>NZ_JBLWIJ010000034.1:0-200 GCF_051365025.1 Arthrobacter sp. R4 | reverse complement strand
TCATGCAGGAACTCGAAGCGTTCTTCCGCGGCGCGGGCTGGAACGTGATCAAGGTCGTCTGGGGCCGGGAATGGGATGACCTGCTCACCAAGGACACCGACGGGTCGCTGGTGAAAATCATGAACGAAACCCCCGACGGGGACTACCAGACCTACAAGGCCGAATCCGGCGGGTTCGTCCGCGAACACTTCTTCGGCAAA
>NZ_JBLWIJ010000033.1:0-111616 GCF_051365025.1 Arthrobacter sp. R4 | reverse complement strand
GTGAAAATCATGAACGAAACCCCCGACGGGGACTACCAGACCTACAAGGCCGAATCCGGCGGGTTCGTCCGCGAACACTTCTTCGGCAAAGACCCGGCCACCAAGGACCTCGTCGCGGACCTCACCGATGACCAGATCTGGAACCTCAAACGCGGCGGCCACGACTACCGCAAGGTCTACGCCGCCTACAAGGCAGCCACCGAATTCAAGGGCAAACCCACCGTCATCCTCGCCAAAACCGTCAAGGGCTACGGACTCGGACCCCACTTCGAAGGACGCAACGCCACCCACCAGATGAAAAAACTCACCCTCGACGACTTGAAGAAGTTCAGGGATCATCTGCGGATTCCGGTCACGGACGAACAGCTCGAAAAGGACCCGTACCAGCCGCCGTATTTCCACCCGGGCACGGACGCGCCGGAAATCCAGTACATGATGGAACGCCGCGCCGCACTGGGCGGGTCTGTTCCGGAGCGCCGCTCCAAGCACGCTGACATCGCCCTTCCGGACGCCAAGTCCTACGACGTGGCAAAGCGCGGTTCGGGCAAGCAGCAGGCGGCCACCACCATGGCGTTTGTCCGGCTGCTCAAGGACCTCATGCGGGACAAGAACTTCGGCAAGCACATCGCCCCGATCATTCCCGATGAGGCACGGACCTTCGGCATGGACGCCTTCTTCCCGACGGCGAAGATCTACAACCCCAAGGGCCAGAACTACCTGTCCGTGGACCGGGACCTCGTCCTGGCCTACAAGGAATCCGCCCAGGGCCAGCTGATCCACCCCGGCATCAACGAAGCCGGCGCCGTCGCAGCCTTCACCGCCGCCGGCACCGCCTACGCCACCCACGGCGTGCCCCTGATCCCGGTCTATGTGTTCTACTCCATGTTCGGCTTCCAGCGCACCGGCGACGCCTTCTGGGCAGCAGCGGACCAAATGACCCGCGGCTTCATCATCGGCGCCACCGCAGGACGGACCACCCTCACCGGCGAAGGACTCCAGCACGCCGACGGCCACTCCCCCATCCTCGCCGCCACCAACCCCGCGGTGGTCACCTACGACCCCGCCTATGGCTACGAAATGGGCCACATCATCCGAGACGGCATCGAACGGATGTACGGACCGGACTCCACTGACCGGAACCTGATGTACTACCTGACGGTGTACAACGAACCGATCACCCAGCCGGCCGAACCCGAAGAGCTCGACGTCGAAGGTGTCCTCAAAGGCATCTACCTGCTGGCTCCGGCAAAGATCGACGGTCCCCGGACCCAGATCCTGGCCTCCGGTGTCTCGGTGCCGTGGGCGCTGGAAGCCCAGCGGCTCCTGGCCGAGGACTGGGGCGTTTCCGCCGACGTCTGGTCCGTCACGTCCTGGAACGAACTGCGCCGCGACGGCATGGCCGCCGAGGAAGAAGCGTTCCTGAACCCGGGCCAGCCCGCTCGCGTCCCGTTTGTCACCCAGCAGCTCGCTGGTGCCACCGGACCGATCGTGGCCGTTTCGGACTACATGAAGGCCGTCCCGGACCAGATCCGCCAGTTCCTGCCGAACGAGTTTGCCTCGCTCGGCGCGGACGGCTTCGGCTTCTCCGACACCCGCGCAGCAGCACGCCGCTTCTTCAAGAACGACATCCACTCCATCGTGGTCCGTTCCCTGGAGATGCTGGCGCGCCGCGGCGAAGTGGACGCACAGGCACCGGCGAAGGCAATCGAAAAGTACCGCCTGCACAACGTCAACGCCGGTTCCACAGGCAACGCGGGGGGCGACTCCTGATCCGCCCGCAGCTGACCCACAGCCAGCTGCAATGAACGACGACGGCGACCCTCACCGCAAGGCGAGGGTCGCCGTCGTCGTTCCCGGGCCAGCCGTTTACCCGACGGACAAACCTGTGACGCACCACCACGTCGGTTGTAGCCTTTGCACAAATGGAGCTTGCGGGGCAGGCACCGTATGCTCAAAGGATGCCAGAGCCAACTCCCCCGCCCGTGAAGCGCAAGCCGACCTCGCGCAGCATGACTCCGGAGAAATCCGAAACCCTGAAAAAGCTCCGGGCGAGCGTGGGCCAACTGTCCACCACCACCCTGCGGCAGCTCGAAAAGTCACTGCCGTGGTACAGCCGGCTCAGCTCTGACGAACGGTCCGCGCTGGGCATGGTGGCCCAAAACGGCATCGCTGCCTTTGTCACCTGGTACGAGCGACCCAGTTCGCCGTCCTGGATCCTCTCCGACGTCTTTGGTACCGCCCCGACCGAACTCACGCGCTCCATCAGCCTCCAGAAGGCGCTCCAACTCATCCGGATCGTGGTTGAAGTAGTTGAGGACCAGGTCCCCGTGATTGCGCCCGAGGCCGACCAGCCATCGCTCCGCGAGGCCGTGCTCCGGTATTCGCGCGAAGTTGCCTTCGCCGCCGCTGATGTCTACGCACGGGCGGCTGAATCCCGCGGATCGTGGGACACCCGGCTTGAGGCGCTGATCGTGGACGCCATCCTGCGCGGCGAAAACACCGACGCACTGCGCTCACGCATCGCTGCCCTGGGCTGGAAGGCCCAGGAACGGTTTACGGTGATGGTGGGCAATTCTCCGTCAGAACCGAGTGCCAGCTATGTCAGCGAACTGCGACGGCTGGCTGGCCGCTACGCCGAGGACGCCTTGGTGGGAATCCAGGGCGACCGCCTGATTTTGATTCTTGGCGGCGTACAGGACCGCGAAACGGCCTACCTCAAGCTCAGCGAGATGTTTGCCCCGGGACCCGTGGTCTACGGCCCGGAGGCGAGTTCGCTCCTGGAAGCCAGCGGGTCCGCGCAGTCCGCCTTTGCCGGCCTCACGGCAGCCAAGGCGTGGCCTTCGGCTCCGCGGCCCGTAGCCGCCGACGATCTGCTGCCTGAACGCGTCATCTCCGGCGACGACGCGGCGCGCCGGTCACTGGTCAAGAATATCTACCGCCCCCTCGTGGCGGCCTCCAATGGCCTGGTGGAGACGCTGGGTACGTACCTGGAGCTGGGCCACTCGCTTGAGGCGACCGCCCGGGAACTGTTTGTCCATGCGAACACGGTCAGGTACCGGCTGAAGCGCGTCTGTGATGTCACAGGCTGGGATCCACTCCTTCCCCGCGAGGCGTTTGTGCTTCAGGCTGCGTTGGTTGTGGGCCGCCTCGCGGCGCCCCCCAAAGCACCGACCGAGCGTCATCCGGCGCGGAATCAGACCTGAGGCGTTGTAGACTTCCTACAACCTGACCCCGTGAGCTTGGTGCAGAGAAACACCGCTGAATCACACAGTAATTTGGAAAGCTGGATACGTGCTTGCAATAGTCTGCCCTGGACAGGGCTCACAGACCCCGGGTTTTCTGGCCCCCTGGCTGGAACTGCCTTCGGTAGCAGGCCAGCTGGCCTCCCTAAGCGAAATCGCAGGCATCGACCTGACAGCCCACGGGACTACCTCGGATGAGGAAACCATCAAGGACACCGCCGTAGCGCAGCCGCTTATTGTTGCGGCCGGCCTGGTGGCGGCGAAGTCCCTCTTCGACGTCGAACTCAGCTCCCTCCCGGTGATCCTCGCCGGCCACTCGGTCGGCGAAATCACCGCATCCGCCCTGGCCGGAATCCTCACCGAACAGGAAGCCATGACTTTCGTCCGGGAGCGCGCCAACAGCATGGCCGCCGCCGCGGCAGTCACTCCCACCGGCATGAGCGCTGTGATAGGCGGGGACCCTGCAGAGGTCCGGGCCGCGATTGAAGCGTCCGGCGCCACTGCAGCCAACGTCAACGGCGCGGGCCAGACTGTGGCCGCCGGGACCTTCGACCAGCTCAAGGCGCTGGCAGAGAACCCACCCGCCAAGACCCGCATTATTCCCCTCAAGGTGGCCGGGGCGTTCCACACCTCGCACATGGCCCCCGCGGTAAGCGCCCTTGAGGCGCTCAAACCGACCCTGAAGCCGCAGGATCCCCGGGTTCCGTTGCTCTCCAACTTCGACGGCAAGGACGTAACCGGCGGCGTGGCCGGCGTCGACAGCCTGATTGCCCAAGTCTCCCGTCCGGTCCGCTGGGACCTTTGCATGGATACGATGGTGCAGCGGGGCGTCACCGGAGTCATTGAACTGGCTCCTGCAGGCACGCTTGCGGGCCTCGCCAAACGCGGCATGCCCGGAGTCAAGACGGTTGCCGTCAAGACGCCGGATGACCTCTCAGCCGCACTGGCACTCTTCGCAGAATTGGAGGGCAACGCATGAGCGTTCCCACGCTTAAGCAGGCGCCCGTCCAGGAGAACACGCGCATCCTGGGAATCGGCGCTTACCGACCGGACATCATTGTCACCAACGACGACGTCTGCCAGTGGATTGATTCCTCGGACGAATGGATCCGGCAGCGCACCGGCATCGTCACGCGCCACCGCGCTCCGGCCGATGTCAGCGTCATCGACATGGCTGAAGGGGCGGCGCAGGAGGCCCTCAAGCAGGCCGGTATCGAAGCCTCCCAGCTCGGCGCAGTCATCGTCTCCACCGTGACCCACCCCTACGCCACTCCGTCGGCGGCTGCCAGCCTGGCTGACCGGCTGGGCGCCACGCCGGCTCCGGCCTTTGATATCTCAGCAGCCTGCGCCGGCTACTGCTACGGCATTGCCCAGGGCGATGCCCTGGTGCGGTCCGGCGCCGCCAAATACGTCCTGGTCGTGGGTGCGGAGAAGCTCTCCGACGTCATCGACAACCACGAGCGCACTATTTCTTTCCTGCTCGGCGACGGTGCCGGCGCGGTAGTGATCGGTCCGTCCGACACACCCGGGATTGGTCCGTCCGTCTGGGGTTCAGATGGCAGCAAGTGGGACGCCATTGGCATGACGCGGTCCATGCTCGATGTCCGGGCCCTGAGCCAGGCAGCCCGCCAGTCGGACGAGTCCGGTGACTTCGCGCTGCTGGAAGAGGCCCAGGACCTGTGGCCGACGTTGCGCCAGGATGGGCAGACCGTGTTCCGCTGGGCTGTGTGGGAAATGGCGAAGGTGGCGCAGCAGGCCCTGGAGGCTGCCGGTGTGCAGGCCGAGGACCTCGTGGCGTTCATCCCGCACCAGGCAAACATGCGGATCATCGACGAAATGGTCAAAAAGCTCAAGCTTCCCGAAACCGTCACCGTGGCCCGGGACATTGCCGACGCCGGCAACACCTCGGCTGCGTCCATCCCCTTGGCCACGCACCGGTTGCTCCAGGAAAACCCAGGGCTCAGCGGCGGTCTTGCGCTGCAGATTGGCTTCGGAGCCGGGCTCGTCTTCGGCGCCCAGGTAATCGTCCTTCCGTAGGAACGCCCCACCCAGGCAGCATCCGCTGTCTGAACCGTTTCCGGCAGCCCCTGCCGGCAATAACAAGAAAAGGAGCCATCAATGGCTAGCAACGAAGAGATCCTGGCCGGCTTGGCTGAAATCGTCAACGAAGAGACCGGCCTCGCGCCCGAGGCTGTGGAGCTGGACAAGTCCTTCACCGAGGACCTGGACATCGACTCCATCTCCATGATGACCATTGTGGTCAACGCCGAAGAGAAGTTCGGCGTGCGCATCCCGGACGAAGAGGTCAAGAACCTCAAGACCGTCGGCGACGCCGTCAGCTTCATCGCCGGCGCGCAGGCCTAGCCACAACGCCAGCCGCTTGCGGCTTGGCTGGACTGCCGGACCGGGAACTCCGGACCGGCAGTCCAGCCGCATCAAACCGGCAGCCACCTGCCCTACATCCCACACGCGGGACCCCGCCGGAGAAACCGGAGCCGGGCTGCCCACCGACAGAGAGTGATCCCATGACACGCAAAGTAGTCATTACCGGTCTGGGTGCCACCACGCCCATCGGCGGCGACGTACCCACTATGTGGAACAACGCGCTTAAGGGGGTCTCTGGTGCCCGCACCCTGGAGGACGACTGGGTTGCCAAGTATGAACTTCCCGTCCACTTCGCTGCCCGCTGCAGTACCCCTGCCCTCAACGTCCTCAGCCGCGTCGAAGCAAAGCGCATGGACCCTTCCACCCAGTTCGGCGTCATCGCCTCCCGGGAGGCCTGGGCCGACTCCGGTATCACCGAAATCGACCACGACCGCCTTGCCGTTGCCTTCGCTACAGGGATCGGCGGCGTCTGGACCCTGCTCGACGCCTGGGACACCCTGAAGGAAAAAGGCCCGCGACGGGTCCTTCCGATGACCGTTCCCATGCTGATGCCCAACGGTGTCGCGGCAGCCGTCAGCCTTGACCTTGGTGCCCGTGCTGGTGCCCACACCCCTGTTTCTGCTTGTGCTTCGGGCACAGAAGCCCTCCACCTTGGCCTTGACCTGATCCGGTCCGGCAAGGCTGATGTGGTGATGTGTGGCGGCGCCGAGGCTGCCATCCACCCCATGCCGCTGGCGGCGTTCGCCTCCATGCAGGCACTGTCCCGCCGGAATGAGGACCCCCAGGGCGCCTCCCGTCCGTATGACCTCGGCCGCGACGGCTTTGTGATGGGCGAAGGCGCCGGCGCGCTGGTCCTCGAAGCCGAAGAGCACGCTTTGGCACGTGGCGCACGCATCTACGGCGAGCTCGCAGGCACGTCGGTAACCGCCGACGCGTACCACATCACGGCTCCGGACCCCGAGGGCCTGGGCGCTACCCGCGCGCTGAAGGCAGCCATGTTTGACGGCCGCATCCAGGCCGAGGATGTTGTGCATGTCAACGCCCACGCGACGTCGACGCCCGTGGGCGACAAGCCGGAGTACACGGCTCTCCGTGCCGCCCTGGGCAACCACATCGACAATGTGGCAGTCTCAGCGACCAAGTCGCAGATGGGCCACCTCCTGGGAGCCTCCGGCGCCGTGGAGGCTGTCCTGACCGTGCTCGCCGTCTACGAACGCAAGGCACCGGTGACCATCAACCTCGAAAACCAGGACCCGGAAATCCCGCTCGACGTAGTCACGTCCGCGCGTGACCTCCCGGCCGGGAACATTGTGGCATTGAGCAACTCCTTTGGCTTCGGCGGCCACAATGCCGTGATCGCAGTACGCAGCGTCTAGCATCTCCCTAGTGAAAAACAAGGGCCCCGCCGGTTGGCGGGGCCCTTGTTTTGCTATGGAAACGGTTTTGATGCCCGACGGCGGTAACACCTTTCGGGGCGTCAGCCCACTTGGTGGAGCCAGCGCACAGGGGCGCCTTCGGCGGCGTGCCTGAAGGGCTCCAACTCTTCGTCCCATGCCTCGCCAAGGGCCAAGGACAGCTCGTGGTAAACCGCGGAGGGATCACCCGCGCCTGACTCGTAGGCGTACCGGATCCGGTCCTCTGAGACCATGATGTTGCCGTGAACATCGGTCGTGGCGTGGAAGATCCCCAGTTCGGGCGTATGTGACCAGCGGCCACCGTCGACACCTTGGCTTGGCTCCTCGGTGACCTCATAACGGAGATGGGCCCAGCCGCGCAGTGAGGAGGCCAGCTTCGATCCGGTCCCGGGAGTGCCGGTCCAGGAGAGCTCGGCCCGAAACATTCCGGGCGCAGCAGGCTGAGGGGTCCACTCAAGATCCGTTCGCTTGTCCACGACGGATCCAATGGCCCACTCCACGTGCGGGCACAGAGCGGTAGGGGCCGAGTGTACGAACAACACACCGCGGGTCATTGCAACAGACATTCCATCCTCCATAGCTGTAGGTACGTCTTCCCCAACGACCTCTGCCTGGATGAAATGCGCTGTGCCGTGTTCCTGCCGGCTGCGGTTATCCCTGCCTGAATATGTAACTGTGTCCGGACTTGCCATTACGCACGAAGCACTGAGCTTCAAGCGAGACTTGAAAGTTGCCGGACTTGACTCTTATTGTGCCGCACGCCGCCTAATTACGCCACTGCAATTCCTTGGGGCCTTCCTCTGCGTCATTTCCAGCCAAACCAAGGGCGCCACTGGCCGACGGCATACTCAGGCCCGGGGATGTGCCTGCTGGTAACTCTTGCGGAGCCTGTCAACGGAGACGTGGGTGTAGACCTGCGTGGTGGCGAGGCTGCTGTGCCCCAGGATCTCCTGAACGGCCCGCAGATCCGCACCGCCGTCCAGAAGATGAGTAGCCGCCGAATGTCGGAGGGCATGGGGACCCGTGGCCGATGTGTCGCCCAAAGCTTCGAAGAGATCCTTTACCACTGCCCTTACCTGCCGCTGGTCCACCCGGTTGCCCCTTGATCCCAGGAACAACGCGGCTCCGCTCTGGTCCTGGGCCAGCCGCGGCCGGCCCCTGCGGAGCCAGTCATCCATGGCGACCGCGGCGGGAACTCCATAGGGAACGGTTCTTTCCTTGTTTCCCTTGCCGATGACACGGAGCGTTCGGCGGTCCGGGTTGAGGTCGTCGACGTCCATGCCGGCCAGTTCACCCACACGAATGCCGGTAGCGTAAAGGAGTTCCACCATGGCCCGGTTGCGCACGGCGAGCGGCGCTCCTTCCTGGGCAGCCTCCTCAAGCTTGGCCAGCAGCCTCGTTATCTGCTGGGCCTGCAGGACACCGGGTAGGGACTTTTCCTTTTTCGGGGCCTTCAACCGAAGCGAGGGATCCTCGTTGATGAGTTCTTCCCGGAGTGCCCAGGCAGTGAAAGACCGCGCCGTAGCCGATCTCCGGGCGAGTGTGGAGCGGGCGGCCCCCGCCTCGCTCTGGACACCAAGCCACCGCCGCAGGGTGCCAAGTTCAAGGCCGGGCAGGTCCGTAACGCCTTCGGACGCGCTGTATGCCAGCATGCTCCGGACGTCAGCAAGGTAGGCACGGACGGTGTGCTCGGACCTGGCCCGCTCCCCCGCCAAATATTTGCCGAAGGCTTCGGCTGCCCGCGCAAGGGCCGGCGGCAATTCCTGAATCTCCACATGCTTACTCTCCCAGCATTTGTTCGCAGATAAAGGCCGGACACAGCAATCTAGGCTGACCCTTTGGCACGCTTCCACCCGCCCCGTTCAGAAAGGGCCAGTCCGAGGAGCCCCAGTCTTCCCAGCCCGGCCCGCACTGATTCCTGGCTGAGCCCTGCAACGGAACATAGTTTGTCCACAGAAGTTGCGGACCTGAGCGGCAAGGCGTCAAGAAGGATCAGGTCTTCAAGGGTCAGGCCGTCGTGCTCTGCTGCGCGTCCCGTCCGGGCTTCCGGAACGGCTTCGCCGCTCGGTGAGGCTAGCTCGGCTATCTCACCGGCATCTGTGACGCAGACGGCCCCGCCGTCCCGGAGCAGTCGGTGGCACCCCGCCGAATTGGCACTATGAACGGATCCCGGGACCGCGCCGACAGCCCTGCACAGGGTTTCTGCGTGATGGGCTGTATTCAGGGCCCCTGACCGCCAGCGTGCTTCAACCACCACCGTCACGGCGGAAAGTGCAGCGATAAGCCGGTTGCGCTGAAGGAACCTGTACCGGGTTGGGGCGGACCCCGGGGGAACCTCGGCCAGGACGGCTCCCTGGTTACAGACCGCCCGGAGCAGGTCCTCATTCCCGGAAGGATAAAACCGATCCACACCGCCAGCCATCACGGCGATGGTGGGTACAGCGCCGGTTCCCCCGGCAAGGGCGGCACGATGGGCGTGGGCATCGATGCCGTAGGCCCCGCCGGACACAACCGTAAAGCCACGCTGGGCCAACGAGTATGCGAGGTCGCCCGTGACGGACGCGCCGTAACTGGTGCTGTCCCGTGAGCCCACGAGCGCCACGCACCGGGAAACATCCGGGAGCGGCTGTTCCAGACCGCGCCACCACAGGCACATGGGCTCCTGGAGTCCGAGCTCCGCCAACTGCGCGGGCCACAAGTCATCGGACGGGACAATCAGCCGGCCTCCGAGGCGGGCCATAGTGGCCAAATCCCGCTCGGGTGCAAGGTCCGGAATCCTGGGGGCCCAGCGTTTCAGGGCCGCCCCCATCCCAGCCCAGCTGGTTCCTGCTCCGTTGTCCGCCAGCAACGCCGTGATTTCCTGTTCCAGTGCCGGTCCGGCGGCCAGTTGGCCAGTAGCTATCCGCAGCGCGTCGGTGGCTCCAGCTGCTTTGACCAGCGCGAGTCCTGCCGCATCCTGCGGCTCCATCAGCCGCGACAATGAGGCGCGCGTTATCCGTTCGTTGTCCATGGCCAGTTCCTTATGCCACTGCCGAGGCAGCCTGCCGCAGGCCCAGGGCCTGTCCAATGTCATTGAGGTCCGGCCTGTCACGATGGGCAAGATCGGCCAGAGTCCATGCGAGCCGCAGCACCCTGTCATAGCCTCTCGCCGTCAGGACGCCGCGCTCCAGGGAGTTGTCCAGGATGCGGGTCGATGACGCCGGGAGTCGGAGCTCGCCTCGCAGGATCCGGCCAGGAACCTGCGAATTGGTTTCCAGGCCAAGGGGGTGCAGCCGTTCGGACTGCCTGCGGCGGGCGGCACGCACGCGCTGCGCCACCGCAGCGGTGTCCTCTTCCCTGCCGCACTGGCCGAAGTCCGCCAAGGAGACACGCTCCACCTGCAGCTGGATGTCCACCCGGTCCAGCAGGGGTCCAGACATCCTGGCAAGGTAGCGGCGCCGCATCATGGGGGTGCACGTGCAGTCCAGGCCTTTACCCGAGGCCTTTCCGCAGGGACATGGATTGGCGGCCAGGACCAACTGGAACCTGGCAGGATACGCGGCTGTCCCGGCGGAGCGATGGATCACGAGCTCCCCGCTCTCCAGCGGCTGCCGAAGGGCATCAAGGACCCGGCGTTCGTACTCAGGGGCTTCGTCAAGGAACAAAACGCCACGGTGGGCCCGTGATGCGGCTCCTGGCCGCGGCAGTCCTGATCCGCCTCCGATGATTGCGGCCGCAGTGGCGGAATGATGCGGGTTCTCAAACGGTGGCCTGCGGAGGAGCTGTACGGCAGAGGAAGGCAACCCGCAGAGTGAATGAATGGCGGTGACTTCCATGGCCTCGTTGTCGGCGAGGTCCGGGAGCAGCCCTGGCAGCCGCTCCGCCAGCATGGTCTTTCCGGCGCCCGGCGGTCCGGTAAGCAGCAGATGGTGCGCACCGGCGGCGGCCACTTCAAGCGCCCTTCTGGCGTCACCCTGCCCTGAGACGTCGGCCATGTCGGGCACGGCTTCGTAGCCTGCTTCCGTCCCGTTGGGATCCGGAGCGTCGTCGGGTTCGAAGTCCAGCACCAGTTCCTGCGGGTCGGCGCCGCAGTCCAGTGCCAGTCTGGCAAGGGTCCGATAGCCTCTGACGTTGGCACCGGGTACCAGCGCGGCCTCGGCCAGGTTTGCCTGAGCCACGACGATGTCGGGGTATCCGGCCTGCACCGCAGCCATCACTGCCGGAAGGATGCCCCGCACCGGCCGTAACCGGCCGTCCAGCCCTAGTTCGGCTATGAAGACAGTGCGCTCGGTTGGTTTGATGTCGTTCGCGGCACGCAGGACTGCCATGGTGACTGCGAGGTCGAAGCCTGAACCACGCTTGGGAAGCGAAGCCGGGATCAGGTTAGCTGTGATTTTTCTCCGGCTCAGCGGAATCCCGGAATTCTTGGTGGCCGAGCGTATGCGCTCCTTCGCCTCGTTGAGGGCAGCATCAGGCAGGCCAAGAAGGATAAAAGCGGGGAGGCTCTGTCCGATGTCGGCTTCGACCTCGACGATGTACCCGTTCAACCCTACGAGGGCAACCGAGTAGGTGCGGCCCAAAGCCATTTACACCACTCCCCTGAGGTGTTCCACGACGGGCTCGCCAACGCCGTCGTCCAGCACGGCGATGACATCGACTCTCCGCAGCGGCATCCGAACGTCGCTCTCGCGGCACCAGGCTGCACCCAGGCGGTGGAGCCGCGCCAGCTTGGCTTCCCCCACAGCCTCAAAGGGATGGCCGTAGTCGAGCGAGCGGCGTGTCTTCACTTCGGCGATCACCAGGGCGTCCCGGTCCAGGGCGACAATGTCGATTTCGCCCTCGGTGCAGCGCCAGTTCCGTTCCACCACCAGCATGCCCAGCGATTCAAGATAAACGGCGGCGAGTTCCTCGCCACGCCTGCCTAACAGGTCTTTGGATTTCATTGCTACCTCCGCAAACCAGCCTGCAGGAGCAGGACCGCGGAGGACAGGGACCTATTGGCCTATGTGGGCAACCCGGCCGGCTACCGGGGGTGTTGAGGACAAGTGGCGATCAGGCAGGGCGTCTGGCAGGCCGAGAAGCGGGGGCGTCAGTTGCCAAGGTCAACGTCCTTGGGCAACGCCAGTTCTTCGTTGCGGGGAAGCTCCTCGACGTTGACGTCCTTGAAGGTCAGCACCCGGACGCTTTTGACGAACCGGGCTGAGCGATAGACGTCCCATACCCAGGCGTCCTGCAGTGTCAGGTCAAAGTAGACTTCGCCGTCGGCGCTGCGGGCCTGGAGATCAACGTGGTTAGCCAGGTAGAAACGCCGTTCGGTCTCGACAACGTAGCTGAACAGCCCGACGACATCGCGGTATTCACGGTAGAGCTGAAGCTCCATGTCGGTTTCATAGTTTTCAAGATCCTCGGCACTCATGCTTCCATCTTGCACCATTGAGCGCGGCGCTGGCGTCACAGCGAAGGGCAGGCGTCAGAGTTCTCCGCCAAGCAGCCGCCAGCTCACGCGGTGATAAGGCGTGGGGCCTGCGGCACGGAGGACATCGCGGTGCAGGGACGTGGCGTAGCCTTTGTTGATGTCCCAGCCGAAATCCGGAAATTCGGCGTGCAGTTGGCGCATTTGCTGATCACGTTCGACCTTGGCTATCACGCTGGCGGCGGCCACGCTCAGGCACTGCATGTCTGCCTTCACGCGGGTATGGACGGGCGCGGCGCAGGCGGCGTCGCTCGGGGCCTCATCAAACAGTGAGGGCTGCTCAGCCGGTGAGAGCCAGTTGTGGCTGCCGTCCAGGAGCACGATGTCGGGGGTGATTCCTGTGGCCAGGACGTCCATCCAGGCGCGGGTACCTGCCAACCGGAGCGCGGCGATGATGCCCAGCGCGTCGATCTCCGCCGCCGAGGCGTGCCCTACCGCCGAAGCCACGCTCCACTTGCGGACCAACGGTTCCAGGCGTTCCCGTTCTGCGGGGCTGAGCAGCTTGCTGTCCCGCACACCCGCGAGCGGCTTTTGGGCAAGGAGGTCGACGACGGCGATTCCCACGCTCACGGGCCCGGCCAGGGCGCCGCGCCCCACTTCGTCCACGCCGGCCAGGTACCGGGCACCGAGGGCTTTGAAGGTGCGTTCGTGGCGCAGGGTGGGGGCCTTGGAACGTGGCCCGGTGGCAGGCCGCGCAGCAGCCTTGGCTGGAGCGACGGGTATTGCTGCGGACATCCTCAGCCTCCGGCGGGCACGTTCTTGAAGACGTCCGGGTAGTTGTCGAGGACGCTGATGCGATTCAACGGCCACGCGATGACGGCCGCCTTGCCTTCGATGTCAGCGAGGTTGACGAAGCCGCCGTTGGCTTCCATGTGGGCCCGTGAATCGGCCGAGTGGTTGCGGTTGTCGCCCATGACCCATACCTTTCCTTCCGGAACAACGACATCGAAGTTACGGATCTCCGGGATTTCGGCGGCGTTGACGTAGCTCTCGTCTACCGGGGCTCCGTTGATGGTCAGTTTACCGCCGGCGTCGCAGCAGATCACGTGGTCGCCGGGCAGTCCGATGACGCGCTTGACGAGATGCTGCTCCGAGTCGTCCGGCAGCAGGCCCACAAATGTCAGGCCGTCCTGAACCCAGGTGAACGGCCCCTCAGTCTTCTCCGGGGCGGCAGCCAGCCAGCCCTGGGTGTCCCGGAAGACCACCACATCGCCATGCGAGAGGGCGAAAGGTTCGGGAACCAGCAAGTTGACGAAAATACGGTCGTTGACGTCCAGGGTGCTGACCATGGATTCGGACGGAATGTAGAACGCGCGGAACAGGAAAGTCTTGATCAGGAATGAGAGCACCACAGCGATCACCACCACCGTGGCGATTTCCTTCAGCCAGACAAAGAGGGGGCCCGGCGCCGAAGGCTCCGCCCGGGGAGCAGAAGAGTGCTTCCCGGCGGCCGGGCTGGCGGGGGCGCCTCCCTCGGCTTTAGCCGGCGCGGATTCCGGAACGGCTGCAGCGGCGTCCGGTTCGGCAGCAGCACGGGCGGCGGGGGCTTCAGGGCCACCGTCATGGCCAGGATCGGGGATCCGGGCGTGGTTCTCGGGCATCTACTGTCCGTCCTCTGTTGTTGGTCCTGCCTGCTGCGGCCGTGCTACTGCAGCAAATCTATCAAGCGGCCAGATTATCTGGACGGGCCGGCCGATCACCCTGTCCAGCGGCACCATTCCGCCGCCCGGGGCACCAAGCAGGCTGCGGGAGTCGGCGGACAGGGACCGGTGGTCCCCGAGCAGCCACAGCCGCCCTTCCGGCACTTCGGCGGTGAAGGCCTGCCGGCTGGCCACATCCCCCGGGAAGAGATACGGTTCGTCCAATGGCGCACCGTTCACGGTGATCTTTCCGTCGGTGTCACAGCACACCACAGTATCTCCGGGAACGCCGATCACCCTCTTGACGTAGGTAGTGTCGCTTCCGACGAGCCCCATCCATTGGGCGGCGGCCGCCGCCGCATCCGCCAGGGGCCCCTTCCCGCTGTTCAACGGGGCGAACGAGCCCCGTCCGTCAAAGACCACGACGTCACCACGGCGGACGGGTTCCGTCTGGAAGTCCGTCCTCGAGACCAGGATGCGGTCTCCGCCCTGCAAAAGCGGCTCCATGGATTCGGACGGTATGTAATAGACATCCAGCCACAGCGAGCGGATGAGTCCGCTGATGGCAACGGCGAGCAGGAGCGCCAGGAACGCAAAACGCCAGCCCATTCTTCTGGGCTGGCGTTTTGTCTGGTCCATGAATCCGTATCCTGGGGCGCTGTGGCGGTTGGCTCCGGCGCTGGCCTGGTACGGCTGTGGCCCTGCCTTGTAGGTCCGGGGGACTTACTTGGCGGTGGTGAAGTCGCGCTTTTCCTTGATCTTTGCGGCCTTGCCGCGCAGGGCGCGCATGTAGTACAGCTTGGCGCGACGGACGTCGCCCTTGCTGACGAGCTCGATCTTGTCGATGATCGGGGAGTGTACCGGGAAGGTACGCTCCACACCGACGCCGAAGGAGACCTTGCGGACCGTGAAGGTTTCGCGGATGCCGTCGCCCTGGCGGCCCAGGACGAAGCCCTGGAATACCTGGACACGGGAGTTCTTGCCTTCGATGATGTTCACGTGCACCTTGAGGGTGTCACCTGCGCGGAACGCAGGAACGTCGGTGCGCAGCGAGGCTGCATCTACGGAATCGAGAATATGCATAATTCCACTCCTGGTGAACGCCACAGGTCATTCACTTTGGGTCACGGCGGCCAAGCCCGGAGGCGCTTGCGCGAGCCGGAAATTGCCGTCGAAAGTTTTGTGGTCCGGTTCCGTCACTGATTGGCGGCACCGGGGTGTCCCGCTGTTGGTTGCGCTCCCCCTGTGGCAGGTGCGGACCCAGCAGACACAAGGACTAATTTTGCCACATCCGGCGGCTTACAGCCAATCGTCGCCGGCGGGGCGGCGCGGTCAGTTGGGCGCGTCAGGCCGCGGCCGAAGACGGCCGTCGACGACGTCGTACCCCAGGTCGGCGAGAGCGGTCCGGTCCGCGCGGGGTAACTTCCCGGCGTCGAAAGTTTCCAGGAGGTCAGGGCGGCGTTCAGCCGTCCGCCGAAACTGCTCATGGCGGCGCCACTGGGCGATCTTGCCGTGGTTGCCGCTCAGCAGCACTTCCGGCACTTCCCGGTCCCGCCAGACGGAGGGTTTGGTGTAAACGGGGTACTCGAGCAGCCCGTCCGAGTGGGACTCCTCCACCAGGGACTCGGGGTTCCCGACAACGCCGGGCAGCAGGCGGCCAATGGCCTCCACCATGGCCAGTACGGCCACTTCGCCGCCGTTAAGGACGTAGTCTCCCAGGCTCATGGGCCGCACGGTAAAATGTTCCTCCGCCCATTCGATGACGCGCTCGTCAATGCCCTCGTATCGTCCGCAGGCGAAGACAAGCTGATCCTCTTCGGCCAGTTCATGCGCCAGTGCCTGGCTGAAGCGCTCCCCCGCCGGCGAGGGGACGATCAGCACAGGCTTGGCTGATTTGTCTCCACCCGTTGCGGCCACGGAGGCCAGGGCCTGCGCCCAGGGTTCTGCCTTCATCACCATGCCGGCACCGCCGCCGTAGGGTGTGTCATCCACCGAGCGGTGCTTGTCCGTGGTGAAGTCGCGCAGGTCGTGGACGCGAAGGTCCAGCAGGCCGTCCTGGCGGGCCTTGCCGATGAGGGACAGCTCCAGGGGCGCCAGGTATTCCGGGAAGATGCTGACGACGTCGATTCTCATCTACGCGTTGTCCTCCGGCCCGGCCGCACCGGCGTCGTCGGTGTTGATGTCAAAGAGGCCATCCGGCGGCGTCAGCAGGACAAACCCCTCGGCGACGTTGACCTCGGGCACGATCTGTTCCACGAACGGGATCAGGATTTCCTTACCGTCCGGGGCTTCGACCACCAGCAGGTCCTGGACGGGCATGGTGTGCAGGGCTGCGATCTTGCCCACCACCTGCGAGCCGACCCGGGCCTCGAGTCCTACCAGTTCGTGCTCGTACCAGCCTTCGTCGTCGTCCTCGTCCAGCTCTTCGGTTTCGATGAACAGTTTGGCGCCGCGGAGGGTCTCGGCCTGGTTGCGGGTTTCGATTCCCTCGAAGGCAAGCAGGAGGATGTCCTTGTTCCAGCGCGCACTTTCAACAGTGAGCGGGCCGGCCGAGGCAGGTTCCACCACAAACTCGGTGCCGGGAACGAACCTGTCCGCCGGGGCGTCAGTCAGCACCTGGACCGTCACTTCCCCGCGGATTCCATGCGGTTTGCCGATTCGTGCCACCTGAAGCTGCATCTGGTCCTCTGTTCGTGGTTGTGCTGGGGTTAGGCGTTGTGGTGAAAGCACTCCGGCCCCTCCACCGTTGGTGGAAGGGCCGGAGCAAAACTGATGTTGCCGAGCGCTTTAGCGGCGGCGGTCGGTGTCGACGACGTCGACCCTTACCGGCTCGCCGTCAGCCAGTGCCGCCACAACGGTGCGCAGTGCGCGTGCCGTGCGGCCCTGGCGGCCGATCACCCGTCCGAGATCGTCCTGGTGAACGCGCACTTCGAGGGTGTCCCCGCGGCGGTTGTTCTTCGAGGTGACCTTGACGTCTTCCGGGGAATCAACGATTCCGCGGACCAGGTGTTCGAGCGCTTCAGCCAGCAATCTACTCAGCCTCGGTGGTCTCGGCTTCGGCTTCGGCCGGGGCGTCGGACTGCTTGGACTTCTTGGTGATCGCTTCCGGGATGATCACGGAACCCTTCTCCGGAGCAACGAAGGCAGCCTTCGGAGCTTTGGTCTTCAGGGTGCCTTCCTGGCCCGGGAGGCCCTTGAACTTCTGCCAGTCACCGGTGATCTTGAGGATCGCGGCAACCTGCTCGGACGGCTGGGCGCCGACGGACAGCCAGTACTGGGCACGCTCGGAGTCAACCTCGATGTATGAGGGCTCTTCGGTGGGGTGGTACTTGCCGATTTCTTCGATTGCACGGCCATCACGCTTGGTGCGTGAGTCCGCAACAACGATGCGGTAGTACGGTGCGCGCATCTTGCCAAAGCGCTTAAGGCGAATCTTTACGGCCACTTTTGTGGTCACTCCTGTTTCAGAAAAGGGGTGAACCCGGCGTTCTGCACCCGTGGGGCGGGCCATACTTGAGGGTTCGAAGGACAGGATCCAGACGCGGAGAGAGGGGCCACGCAGATCGAGTACCTGTTTATTGTGCCAGATCAGCGCCCGGATTTCGACTTGGGACCGATCCGCCGGACACCGGCGATGCTCCCACGTTGCTCAGGATGACCAGACGTACAGCCCGGTGCGGTCGGCATCCTCGATTCCACTGGCCAGCTCTGCCAGCTGCTGTACGTATTTCCTGGCTTCGGCCGCACCGAATGGCATGTCGTCCTGGGCCGCCCACTTTTCGGCGACGTCATCGAGTACATTGCCCTCCCCCTCGGTCTCATAGCTGAGCAGCTCAGCGAGCGCCCGGACCATGGCGGGCGGAACACCCAGCAGTGAATCGCTGGCCACATCCACCATGGCCAGTTCATAGTCCGCACCACCGGCATGGACGGCCGCGCCGGCGAGGTCCCCTAGCTGTTCAATTTCGAAGTCACTGATCCCGGGAATCCGAAGGCCGGGCGTGGAGGGGGAACCGCCGTCGTCCAGTATCCCGGCACGCTTCAGCGCGGCGTCGTGGGTTGAAACAAAGATTTCGGTGAAGCCCATGGGAATCGCCCTCATTCCGTCGACGGTGCGGCTCTGGCAGGCAGCTGCAGAGCTGCCCCGGCCGTTCGGAATCAGCCTAGTACACGGCTCCGCGCTCCCTGGGCCGCCGCACCCGGCTTAGCGCACAGCGACCCGGATGCTGTTTCGCCAAGGGTCCTCGAAGCGCAACTCGGCCCCCGTATGGTGGCTGGCAACCCCGGCGACCTTCAGCCGATCGGCAAGTGCGCCGACGTCATCTCCGGACGGCACCTCAATGAGCACCTCCCCCAGGCCGAGGGTATCTTTCCGGGGACCGGCGCCGCGGCTGTTCCAGACGTTCATGGCCATGTGGTGGTGGTAGCGCCCGGCTGACACAAAAAGCGCCTGGCCATGCCAGCCCGCCGTCTTCTCGAACCCCAACGTGCCGACATAGAAATCGTGGGCGGTGTGGACGTCGCCCACCTGGAGGTGGACGTGGCCCACCCCGGCCGCCGTCCGCTGCTGGCCCTCAACGGATTCCTGGGTCAGATGCTCCTGCAGGTAGCGCTGCGGAGGCAGTGCCAGGCTGTCCATGACCACGTCCGTTCCGTTCCAGGACCAGTTTTTGCGCGGCCGGTCCCAGTAGAGTTCGATGCCGTTGCCCTCCGGGTCGTTGAAATAGAAGGCTTCACTGACCAAGTGGTCCGCACTGCCCGTGAACGAGCGGGGCTCATATTGGGCCGCCGTAGCGACTGTGGCCGCCAGTGCCGCCTGGTCCTCAAAGAGCAGCGCCGTGTGGAACAGCCCGGCCTCGCCCCTGCCAGGAAGAGTCAGCCCGGGGGCGGCGGCCAGATGCACTAGCGGCTTTCCGAGCCGGCCCATGTAGAGGCCACCGTCCTGTTCGGCCACCACGTCCAGGCCCAGTGCGCGCTGGTAGTAGTCAGTCATGAGCTTCATGTCGCCGACCTTCAGCATCACCGTGCCCATGGTGAGCTCGGCAGGTAGAAGGTCCTGGCTGGTGGATTCTGCAGTCATCGAAAACTCCCGGTCCAACGGCCGCCGGATTTCGGAGGCCTCTACTCTTCTAAATTACTTGAAGCTTCAATTTATTCCCAGCTGTACGATGCGTGATCTTCGGCGGTCAGCGGATCACCTCGCCCCGCAACACGACGTGCCGAAGTGAGGCAACTGTGGCGGGGACGCGCCGCGGATCTTCCCTGCAGATCACCACGTCTGCGCTGGCACCCTCGGAGATCCCCTCAGCGCCGAGCCACGTCCGCGCACCCCAGCAGGCAGCATCCAGGGCCGCCGCAGGAGGGAGGCCCGCCCGGTGCAGCGACAGGATTTCGTCGGCGATCCGTCCGTGCCGGATGACGCTGCCGGCATCTGTCCCGGCATAGATCCGCACGCCTGCTTCGAAGGCTTCGTACACGCGCTCGTACCTGCGTTCCCACAGCGCGTGCATGTGCTCGGCGTACCGCGGGAATTTCGCTTCGGCCTGGCGGGCGATGTCCGGGAAGGTGTCGATGTTGATCAGCGTCGGAACGATGGGGACACCCTGGGCGGCGAGCCGGGGAACGTGCCGGGGCAGCAATCCGGTGGCGTGCTCGATGCAGTCGATGCCGGCGTCGAGCATCTGGTCAAGGGTGTCTTCGGCGAAGCAGTGCGCGGTCACCCGTGCGCCCTCGTCGTGGGCCGCCTGCACGGCATCGCGGACGACGGCGTCGGGAAACGACGGTGCGAGGTCTCCGGCGTCGCGGTCAATCCAGTCCCCCACGAGCTTGACCCAGCCATCACCGGCCCTCGCCTGCTTCCGCACGGCCTCCACCAGGCCGTCTGGCTCCACCTCGACGGCGAAATCCCGCAGGTAGCGCCGGGACCGGGCAATATGCCGCCCGGCGCGGATAAGCCTGGGCATGTCGTGACGCTGCTGCAGCCAACGCGTGTCGCTTGCCGCCCCGGCATCACGGACCAGGAGCGTGCCTGCGTCGCGGTCGGTGCGGGCCTGTTCTTCAGCCATCGCATCCGGGACGACGCCGCCGGGTCCCAGGCCAACGTGGCAGTGGGCATCAACGAACCCGGGAAGGACCCAGCCTCCCAGCACAGCATCGGGGGAAGTGGGGGGCCTGTGGAACGTGAGACGGCCGTCGACGGACCAGAGGCCCCGCCGTTCCTCATTCGGTCCGGTGAGCACTGTTCCGCTGAATTCGATGATTCCCGCCATCGGACCAGCCTAATCCGCGCAAGATGGTCAGCCTGTCAAGTCACATCCTCCCCACTTGGACCTGTGGTAGCTTCATCTAGACCACACGGGAGCCCTTGCAGGGGCTGAGATCAGGCTGACGCAGCCTGCGACCGTTGAACCTGTCCGGGTAATGCCGGCGAAGGAAGTGAGTATTCATTGAGTACACCAGAAACACGGCTGATTGCTGCCCAAAATGAGACTGCCAAGGGGAAAGCCGGCACTGAGACCCAGTCGCTGAAATCCCATTCGTTGGCGTTCATCAGTGACGAGGCCACCGGAATCCGGGTTCCGGTAACGGAAATTGCGCTGGAACCATCGCCCAACGGCGAGGCGAACGGCCCTTTCCGGACGTACCGCACCGCCGGCCCTGGGAGTGATCCGGTGGTGGGCCTGGACCCGTTCCGCTCGGAATGGATCGCGGCCCGTGGCGACACCGAGCCCTACAGCGGCCGGGAACGGAACCTGCTCGACGACGGCAAGTCGGCAGTACGCCGCGGCGCAGCCTCCGCAGAGTGGAAGGGAGCACAGCCGGTGCCCCGCCGCGCCGTCGACGGCCGGACAGTCACCCAGATGCACTACGCAAAGCAGGGTGTCATCACCCCGGAGATGCAGTTCGTTGCCCTCCGCGAAAACTGTGACGTGGAACTGGTCCGCAGCGAAGTGGCGGCAGGCCGCGCCATCATCCCCAACAACATCAACCACCCGGAATCCGAGCCGATGATCATCGGCAAGGCCTTCCTGGTCAAGATCAACGCCAATATCGGCAACTCGGCTGTGACAAGTTCCATCGCCCAGGAAGTGGACAAACTGCAGTGGGCAACCCAGTGGGGAGCCGACACCGTGATGGACCTGTCCACCGGCGATGACATCCACACCACGCGTGAGTGGATCATCCGCAACTCCCCCGTCCCCATCGGCACGGTGCCCATCTACCAGGCGCTGGAGAAGGTCAATGGCGAGGCCAACAAACTGACGTGGGAGATCTTCCGCGACACCGTGATTGAGCAGTGCGAGCAGGGCGTGGACTACATGACCATCCACGCCGGAGTGCTGCTGCGCTACGTGCCGCTGACGGCCAACCGTGTCACCGGCATCGTTTCCCGTGGCGGTTCCATCATGGCCGGCTGGTGCCTCGCGCATCACCAGGAGAACTTCCTGTACACCCACTTCGACGAGCTGTGCGAAATTTTCGCCAAGTACGACGTCGCTTTCTCCCTCGGCGACGGGCTGCGCCCGGGAGCGACGGCGGACGCCAACGATGCCGCCCAGTTCGCCGAGCTGGATACGCTGGCTGAACTGACGCAGCGCGCCTGGGAATTCGACGTGCAGGTGATGGTGGAAGGACCCGGCCACGTACCGTTCCACCTTGTCCGGGAGAATGTGGAACGCCAGCAGGAGCTCTGCAAGGGGGCCCCGTTCTACACCCTCGGACCGCTCGTCACGGACATAGCACCCGGCTACGACCACATCACCTCCGCCATCGGGGCCACCGAGATCGCCCGCTACGGCACCGCCATGCTCTGCTACGTCACGCCTAAGGAGCACCTCGGCCTGCCCAACAAGGACGATGTGAAGACGGGTGTGATCACCTACAAGATCGCGGCCCACGCCGCCGACCTGGCCAAGGGCCACCCTGGCGCCCACGAGCGGGACGACGCCCTGTCAAAGGCGCGGTTCGAGTTCCGCTGGCGGGACCAGTTCGCACTGTCCCTGGACCCGGTCACTGCGGAAGCCTTCCATGACGAAACCCTGCCTGCCGAGCCGGCCAAAACCGCCCACTTCTGTTCCATGTGCGGCCCCAAGTTCTGCTCCATGAGGATCAGCCAGGACATCCGGGATGAGTATGGCTCGGCTGAATCCCAGGCAGCCCTGGCGGAGATGGCGGCCGGGATGCGAGAAAAGAGCGTGGAGTTCCTCGCGGCAGGCGGGAAGGTTTACCTGCCTGACCTGGAGGTGCCTTCGCGCTAACGCGTCAGGAGGCCCGGGCTGACCGGCCGCGGCTGACGTCGCCCACGAACGCCCGGATGGCGTGATCGCCTTCCGCCGAATCCTGGGGCCGGTGCCCGCCCGCAGCAATGCGGTGCAGGGCACCGGTTTCGCGGAGGTATCCGGCGATCTCTTCATACAGCGGCTCCCAGCCGCCGGTCAGCACCAGCGTTGGCACACCCGGGACGATATGCAGCGGCGCCTCCCAGGCCGGGGCCTGCAGCCGGAGCCGCCGGGCGGAGCGTCGTTCCTCCTGGGTGGCGGGCTCCTGGAGGTCCGCAGCATAGACGCGGCGGACGAACTCCCGTTGGAAATCCTCGTCACCCAGCTGGTGGCGGACATCAAACAGCGGCTGCATGAGCTCCCGGTGCGCCGCCGTCGCCGGCAGTTCCGCGGTCAACGACAGGCAGGCCGGCTCCACGAGCGTCAGCGAATACACCAGGTCGGGGCGCTCGACGGCGGCCATCATGGCGGAGATCGCCCCTTGGGAATGCGCCACAACGTGGCCACCGGCGGCGCCCCTGCCGTCGTCGGCGAGGGATCTCAAAACGATGGCGGTGTCCTCCGCAAAGGAGGACTCGACCGGTTCAGCAACAGAGTCAAAGCCGTGGCGCCGGAGAAACAGGGCGTCGTAGGTCAGTGCCATGCCGTGCTGCCGGGGCCAGGCCGCTGAGCCGAAGCTTCCGGCGCCGTGCACGAACACTACCCGCTGCTTGAACATGACCCAACCCTATTCCACGGCTCCGACATCCCAACTGGGTAGCAGCAGGTGTCGTTTTGAGCGCTCATAACGACATCTGCTGCTACCCAGTTGGGCGATGCGATTACTTGCCGAGGAACTTGTCGAAGCCCTTGGGCAGGTTCAGCTGCGAAGGATCGAAGTCACCGGACTGCTGGCCAAACGCCGCACCCGTGGGGAGCGCCTTGGCCGCTCCGGCGCGCCGCGCCTCGGCGTCCTTGAGCTCCTGGGCTGCCTTGGCCGGGTTACCGGAGCGGGCCTTCTTCTTCGGGGCATTCTTGGCCCCCTTGCGTGCGCCGCCGCCTGGGCCGCCCATTCCCGGCATGCCTGGCATTCCCGGCATGCCGCCGCCCTGGGCCATCTTCTTCATCATCTTCTGGGCCTGGGCAAAACGTTCGAGCAGCCCATTGACTTCGGAGACGTGGACGCCCGAACCGCGGGCAATGCGGGCCCGGCGGGAGCCATTGATGATTTTGGGGGCAACGCGCTCGTGCGGGGTCATGGACCGGACGATTGCCTCGACGCGGTCGATTTCCCGCTCGTCGAACTGCTCGAGCTGCTGGCGGATGTTCTGCGCACCCGGCATCATCATGAGCATTTTCTTCATGGAGCCCATGTTGCGGATCTGCTGCATCTGGGCCAGGAAGTCGTCCAGGGTGAAGTCTTCCTGGTCGGCGAACTTCTTCGCCATCCGGGCTGCTTCGTCCTTGTCCCAGTTCTTTTCCGCCTGCTCGATGAGGGTCAGGACATCGCCCATATCCAGGATGCGGGAGGCCATCCGGTCCGGGTGGAAGAGCTCGAAGTCGTCCAGGCCTTCGCCGGTGGAGGCGAACATGACGGGCTTGCCGGTTACCGACGCAACAGAGAGGGCGGCACCACCGCGGGCGTCGCCGTCGAGCTTTGACAGCACGATACCGGTGAAATTAACGCCCTCGTCAAAGGCCATCGCCGTGTTCACGGCGTCCTGGCCGATCATGGAGTCGATCACGAACAGCACTTCGTTGGGAACGATGGCCCGGCGGATCTGCCGTGCCTGCTCCATCATGTCGGCGTCGACGCCGAGGCGGCCGGCGGTGTCCACGATCACTACGTCGTGGAGCTTCTGGCGAGCTTCTTCGACGCCGGCGCGGGCCACTGCTACGGGATCGCCCGCGGGGTGCTCCAGCTCATGGGTGGCCCCGGGGTGGGGTGCGTAAACCGGAACGCCGGCGCGCTTGCCCACCACCTGGAGCTGGGTGACGGCATTGGGCCGCTGGAGGTCGCAGGCCACCAGGATGGGGCTATGGCCCTGTGCCTTGAGCCATTTGGACAGCTTGCCGGCGAGGGTGGTCTTACCCGCGCCCTGGAGGCCGGCGAGCATGATGATCGTGGGGCCGGTCTTGGCCAGGCGGATCCGGCGGGTCTCGCCGCCCAGGATCTCAACCAGTTCCTCATTGACGATCTTGACGATCTGCTGGCTGGGATTCAGCGCGCCGGAGACCTCTTCGCCAAGGGCCCGCTCGCGGACGCGGGCGGTGAATTCGCGGACCACCGGAACGGCAACGTCTGCATCCAGCAGGGCACGGCGGATCTCCCGGACGGTGGCGTCGACATCAGCCTCGGTGAGGCGGCCCTTGCCACGAAGATTCTTGAAGGTTGCTGTCAACCGGTCAGAGAGTGAATTGAACACGCGCCGTGCACTTCTTTCAGTGGATGGACGGATGGCGGCCCTTCGGCACACCAGCGCCTCGGCTGTTGTTTCCAACTGCTTCGGCGACGGGACTCGACTATCTAGGGTACCAAGACAGACCTTCAAGATGGCATGCTGGCAAGGTGACGAGCCAAACGACTGTAAAAACCCTGCTCATTCTTGGCGCTTCCGGCGATCTCACAGGCCGCCTGCTGCTGCCCGGACTCGCCCGGCTCGTGGCGAAGGGCCGCGCCGAAGGGCTCAAACTCGTCGGGGCCGGCTCCGATGCCTGGACCGCGGAGCAGTGGCAGGCGCGGGTCCATGATGCCTTTGCCGCCGCCTCCGAGTCCGCTGACGCCGCAGGGCGCGAGGCTTTGTCGGCCATGGAGGCCGGAACGGCTTACCATCAGCTGGATGTCACAGCGGACGGGCCGCTCGCGTCCTTGCTGGCCTCGCTGGACGCACCGGCGGCCGTATATTTCGCCCTTCCGCCGCAGGTCAGCCAGCGGGCCTGCGAAACCCTCAGGCCGGGCCAGGTACCCGCCGGCACGCGGCTGGTCATGGAGAAGCCGTTCGGCTCCAGCGAGGAATCAGCCCGTTCCCTGAATCGGACGCTCACAGCACTGGTTCCGGAAGACCACATCCACCGCGTGGACCATTTCCTGGGCAAGGCGACGGTGCTTAACATTCTGGGTCTGCGCTTTGCCAACACCTTCCTGGAACCCGTCTGGAACCGCGATCACGTTGAGAAGGTGGAGATTATCTTTGACGAGGATCTCGCGCTGGAAGGGCGGGCGCGCTATTACGACACTGCCGGCGCCCTGCGCGACATGATCCAGAGCCACCTCCTGCACATCATGGCGGTGATGGCCCTCGAACCCCCGGCCACGATCGGCGAACGAGACCTTCGTGACGCCATCT
The DNA here is from genome assembly GCF_051365025.1 of Arthrobacter sp. R4. Lineage (NCBI taxonomy): Bacteria > Bacillati > Actinomycetota > Actinomycetes > Micrococcales > Micrococcaceae > Arthrobacter > Arthrobacter sp. R4. The sequence goes on along the minus strand of NZ_JBLWIJ010000033.1, from coordinate 85,877 downwards.
CCACGGTGCTACGTGCCAGCAGCATCAAGGCACCGTACGCACAGTCCACTAGGCGGGCGAGATATTCCGCCGGGCTGCTTTCCGGGAAGCAGGTCCCGGACTATGCCAAGGAAACAGGGGTTGACCCTGGCCGGCAAACAGAGACGCTGGCGGAAGTCACGGTGGAGATCGACAACTGGCGCTGGCAGGGCGTCCCCTTCATCCTGCGCTCGGGCAAGGCGCTAGGCGTGAAGCGCAAGGAAGCTGTAGTCACGTTCCGCCCTGTACCCCATTTGCCCGCCGGCTTCACGGGGGTGGACGCGCCCAACCAGCTGCGGATCGGATTTGGACCGGACACCCTGGACCTGGACGTTGATGTGAACGGCCCCGGAGACATTTTCAGCCTGGACCGTGCCACCCTCCATGCCGGGCTGAACGCCTCCGAGCTGCTTCCCTACGGCGAAGTGTTGGAGGGAGTGCTCAACGGGGACCCCCTGCTGTCCGTCCGCGGCGACACCGCCGAGGACTGTTGGCGGATTGTTGAGCCGGTCCTCAAAGCCTGGTCGCGCGGCACGGCGCCAGTGGAGGAGTACGACGCCGGGTCCTCGGGTCCCGCAGGCTGGTCCGGGCCGGTGCAGGGGAAGTAAGAGGGCAAACGCCAGAGCGGGCAGGTAACCTTTCCAGGTTCCTGCCCGCTCTGCGCTTCTGAATGGTGCTGCTGACTGCCCGACGGGGCTAGATGGCGGCGACGCCGCGTTCGCCGGTGCGGACCCGGACCGCTTCGAATACATCCATGGTCCAGACCTTGCCGTCCCCCGCGCGTCCCGTATTGGAACTTGCGATGATGACGTCCAGGATGTCGTCGGCCTGCTCGTCCGTGGCCAGCACCTCGACCCTGATCTTCGGCAGGAGGTCCACGTTGTATTCAGCTCCCCGGTACACCTCCGTGTAGCCGCGTTGCCGGCCGTAGCCGCTTGCCGCGCTGACCGTCAGTCCCTGGACGCCATAGGCTTCCAGGCCTTCCCGGATGGCCTCGAGCTTCTCCGGCCTGACGATTGCTGTGATCAGTTTCATGCCCCCACGCTTTCCTTGCCTGTTGCTGATTCAGTCTTCTTGGAATCGGCGCTTGCGCCCTGTTCCGGTGCACCCTTGCCGGTGATCAGTTCATGAAGGGGCTGGAAGCTGCCACCGTGGCCGCCCACACCGAACTCGTAAGCGGTCTCAGCATGCAGGCTGAGGTCAACACCAACGACTTCCTGCTCATCCGAGACCCTGAAGCCCATCGTCTTGTGGATGGCAAACGCGATGATCGCGGTAAGGATTGCGGAGTAGGCGATGGCGATGCCGGCTGCTGCCAACTGCGCCCACATCTGGGTCATGCCGCCGCCGTAGAAGAGGCCGCCGCCCACGCCATCGGTGGGGAGGGCGATGAAGCCCAGTGCGACGGTGCCGATGATGCCCGAAACGAGGTGGACACCCACGACATCCAGGGAGTCATCGAAGCCCCAGCGGAACTTGAGTCCAACTGCAAGGGCGGAGGCGACGCCGGCCACGACGCCGAGGCCGAGGGCACCGACAGGGCTGACGTTGGCGCAGGCAGGGGTGATCGCAACCAGGCCGGCCACGACGCCCGAAGCGGCACCGAGGGACGTCGGGTGGCCGTCGCGGATGCGTTCAGTGATGAGCCAGCCGATCATGGCCGCGGCAGGTGCTGCGAGGGTGTTGACCCAGATCAGACCGCCCTGCTCAGCGCTGGAGGCCAGGCCTCCGTTGAAGCCGAACCAGCCGAACCACAGAATGGCAGCCCCGAGCATCACGAACGGAATGTTGTGCGGGCGGTGGTTCGGGTCCTTGCCGAATCCCCTGCGGTTGCCGATGATCAGGACGAGGATCAGCGCGGCCACACCGGCGTTGATGTGAACCACGGTGCCGCCGGCAAAGTCGATGGCCGGGCCGAGTGCCTGGCCGATTGCGCCTTCCTCACCGAAGAGGCCGCCGCCCCAGACCATATAGGCCAGCGGGCAGTAGACGAGGGTGACCCAAACGGGGACGAAGACTGACCAGGCGCCGAACTTGGCGCGGTCCGCGATGGCTCCGCTGATCAGGGCCACGGTAATAATGGCGAAGGTTGCTCCGTAGCCGACCAGGATGAGGCCTTCGGGCGCTTCCGCCGTGTTGACGCCTTCAAGGCCGAAGCTGGCGAAGGGGTTTCCGACAATCTGCATGAATCCCTCACCGCCAGTCATGGAGTAACCCCAGAGTACCCAGACAACACTGACGATGCCGATGGAGATGAAGCTCATCATCATCATGTTCAGTGCGGCCTTGGCGCGCGTCATGCCGCCGTAGAAAAATGCCAGGCCCGGTGTCATAAACAGCACGAGCGCTGCCGCCACCATGAGCCATACGTGACCTGCGGTAAGTTCCATGGTGCACGTCCTCTCTCAGATCGATACTGCGGATCTCTCCGCCTGCCAACGCCTTTTGCGTCCTATGAAGAGTCTGGTCCCGCTGTGTTTCGCCCACGGAGGATTTAGATTGCGCGTTTGTTACAACAACCTCTAGGAAGTAAATGGTGCATATCTGGCTTGTTACGGTTATGTTTCATCACTCTTGCAAGCAACCCTCATACGAAAGCGCAAGGACCCCGGCCCCATGACGTCCAGACCCCCTGTGAGCGGCGCCACGTCGCGGATTCCCGGCCTGCGGCGGTCGGGGCAGGACAAGCTGCCGCGCGACATCAAGGTGATGCTGGCCGCGGCGTTCCTGATTGCCCTCGGATTCGGGCTTGTTGCGCCTGTGTTGCCACAATTCGCCACAACCTTCGGCGTCGGAAACACCGAGGCTGCGGTGATCGTGGCAATCTTCGCCCTGATGCGCCTGGTCTTCGCTCCGGCCGGAGGCGCTCTGATTGGCCGATGGGGTGAACGGCCGGTCTACGTGGCGGGACTACTGATCGTGGCAGGGTCCACTGCGGCGTGCGCCTTTGCGCAGGGCTATTGGCAACTGCTGCTGTTCCGGGGGCTTGGCGGCATCGGCTCAGTCATGTTTACCGTGGCATCCATGGCACTGGTGATCCGCCTGGCACCTCCGGAAAGCCGCGGCCGGGTGTCCGGCGCCTACGCCTCGGCGTTCCTGGTGGGGAACGTCTGCGGCCCTATCGTCGGAGGCCTGCTCGCAGGCTTCGGGCTGCGGGTGCCCTTCCTCGCGTACGCCGCGGCCCTGGTTGTCGCGGCCGCCGTCGTCCAAACACAGCTCAGCCATGAGCGCAGGGAGGCCGGCCAGGGGCAGGCGCGGAATCCTGACATGCGCCTGGCAGACGCCCTCCGCGACGGCGTCTACCGGTCCTCGCTGGTGTCCAGTTTTGCGAACGGGTGGGCGACGTTCGGCGTCAGGATGGCAACGGTTCCGCTGTTTGCCGTCGCGGCCCTCGGTGCAGGCCCAGAGGCTGCAGGGCTTGCGCTGGCGGTATTTGCCGCGGGCAACGCAGCGGCCCTGACTTTCTCCGGCCGCCTGGCCGATTCCCTGGGGCGCAAACCCATGATGGTGACAGGCCTGCTCGTCACCGGCCTGGCCACTGCAGCCATTGGCTTGACGCATGAACTGGGCTGGTTCCTGGTGGCCTCCACGCTGGCTGGCATTGGTTCCGGGCTGCTGGGACCCGCGCAGCAGGCTGCGGTGGCCGACGTCATCGGAAACGGCCGCTCCGGGGGAAAGGTCCTGGCCATCTACCAGATGACGGCGGATATCGGCGCCATTGCGGGTCCAATCCTGGCCGGAGTGCTCGCCGACCGGCTGGGCTACGGCTGGGCTTTCGGCGTCACGGGTGCTGTCCTCGTCGTGGCCGCGGCAAGCTGGTCCGTAACGCGCGAACCGCTTAAACGCGTTGAGGGGTGAGATCCCGCCGCAATAGCCCGGGCTATGCGGCAGGATCTCACCCCTCAAGTGAAGTAGGAGTCAGTTCAGCAGGGCGTCGACAAATCCCTCGGCCTCGAAGGGGGCGAGGTCGTCCGCCCCCTCGCCAAGACCGATGAGCTTGACGGGAACACCGAGCGATTTCTGGATGGCGACGACAATCCCGCCCTTGGCGGTGCCGTCCAGCTTGGTCAGGACGATACCGGTGATGTTGACCACCTCGGAAAAGACGCGGGCCTGGTTGAGCCCGTTCTGGCCGGTGGTGGCATCCAGGACGAGCAGCACCTCGTCAACCTCGGCGAGCTTTTCAATGACGCGCTTGACCTTGCCGAGTTCGTCCATCAGGCCGACCTTGTTCTGCAGGCGGCCGGCGGTGTCGATCATGACGACGTCGACTTCCTGGTCGATGCCTGCCTTGACCGCCTCATAGGCGACAGACGCCGGATCCGCACCGTCGACGTCGGACTTCACCGTGGGAACTCCCACGCGCTGGCCCCAGGTGGCCAGCTGCTCCGCGGCCGCTGCACGGAAGGTGTCTGCTGCGCCCAAGAGCACGTCTTTGTCTTCCGCGACGAGCACGCGCGCGAGCTTGCCTACGGTGGTGGTTTTGCCCACGCCGTTGACGCCAACCACCATCACGACGGCGGGCTTGTCGGCGTGCCTGGTGGTGTTCAGGCTGCGGTCCATAGTGGGATCGACCAGTTTGATGAGTTCTTCGCGGAGCAGCGCCTTGACCTGATCGGGGGTCCGGGTGCCGAGGACCTTGACGCGTTCCCGCAGGGCATCCACGAGCTGCATGGTGGGTTCGGTTCCCAGGTCTGCCAGAAGGAGGGTTTCCTCAACTTCGTCCCAGACATCCTCGTCAATCTTATCGCTGGAGAGCAGTGCCAGCAGGCCCTTCCCCAGGATGTTGTTCGACCGGACAAGGCGCTCGCGCAGGCGGGTCAGGCGGCCAGCAACAGGAAGGGGGGTCTCGACCTGGATGGTTTCAAGGCCCGCCACGGTGTCGGGGACCTCAGTGGTTTCCAGCCCGTCAAGGTCGACGCCGGCGGGGGCCTTTCGGTCAGCAGGGACCGCAGGTGCGTCCTCAACGAGTGTTCCGCCGGTTCCTTTCAGCGTCTCGGGATCGTTGGCGTCGCGCGTCCCCGGGTACTGGGTGATGTTCTTCCGCGTCTTCAACAGGACCGGGATCAGCCCGCCAACAACCGCCAGGGCAGCAACAATGGACAGAATAATGGGAAGGATGTCATTCACTCCCCTAGCTTCTCACACGCGTTTGACCCCGATGTCACACACGTGTGGCCGGACATCGGGGCAGTTACACCTCGGCGCCCAGGCGCTGGCTGATGACGGTGGAGACGCCGTCGCCCCGCATCGTGACGCCGTACAGGGCATCAGCCACTTCCATGGTCCGCTTTTGGTGCGTGATCACGATCAGCTGGCTGGACTCGCGGAGTTCCTCGAAGATGGTGATGAGCCGGCCCAGGTTGGTGTCGTCGAGGGCGGCCTCCACCTCGTCCATCACGTAGAAGGGCGAGGGACGGGCCTTGAAGATCGCCACCAGCAGGGCCACAGCCGTCAGGGACCGTTCTCCGCCCGAAAGCAGGGATAGCCGCTTAATCTTCTTGCCGGCCGGGCGTGCCTCCACCTCGATGCCGGTGGTGAGCATGTCCGAGGGATCCGTCAGGACAAGACGGCCCTCGCCGCCGGGAAAGAGCCTGGCAAAGACGCGGATGAACTGCGCCTGGGTGTCTTCGAAGGCCTCAGCGAAGACACGTTGGACGCGGTCGTCCACTTCCTTGATGATATCCAGCAGGTCCTTGCGGCTGGATTTGAGGTCCTCCAGCTGGGTGCTGAGGAACTGGTGCCGTTCTTCCAGCGCCGCGAATTCCTCAAGAGCCAGCGGGTTGACCTTGCCGAGGGCGGACAGATCCCGTTCGGCCTTCCGGAGCCGCTTCTCCTGCTCCTCCCGGACGTAGGGTTTACCTTCAAGGACCGGGGCGCCGTTATCATCCACCGGCGCCCTGAGGGCGGCCCATTTGTCCTGGTTTTCGTCCGCCGGGACGGGCACAGGAACGTCCGGGCCGAAGTCCGCCACCAGCAGGTCCGGGGTGATGCCGAGTTCCTCGATGGAACGGGTTTCGAGGGCCTCGATCCGCGCCCGCTGCTGGGCCCGGGCCAGCTCGTCGCGGTGGACCGAGTCCGTCAGTTCCGCCAGTTCGCTGGTGAAGGCATCGTTGGCGGTCCTGATCTCCAGCAGGGCACGGTCCCGTTGCTCGCGGTTCTCCTCGGCGAGGTCGCGTTCCTGCCGGGCCTGCTCCACCGATACGTCGATATAGCGCAGGGCAAGCTCCACACCGGACTGCACCGCGGCCGCACGCCGGGCCTGGATACGGCGGCGGCGTGCCCGTTCGGCGGCTTCCTCGCGCGCCCTGCGTTCAGTGGCCGCGGCCCGCTCAAGCGACGCGGCCCGGTTGCGGGTGGCCATCAGTTGCTCTTCCGCGCTGCGGAGCGACAGCCGGGCTTCCATTTCCGCGGACCGTGCCTGAGACGCTGCCACGGCCAAGGCATCGCGTTGTTCGGTGGAGGGTTCCTCTTCGGCCGGTGCCTGCTGCGCGGCGGCCAGGCGTTCAGTGATGGCTGCGAGCGCTTGTTCCTCAATGGCCACGTTGGCCTCGGCTTTCGCGAGCGACGCTGCCAGCCTGTCGCTCTCCCCCACGGCGCTGCGCAGGACGGAGTTCAAGTGGCCCAGCCGCTCAGCGACAGCCGCAAGCCGGGCGTCTGATTCGTGCAGCCGGTCCAGGGCGGCCTCGGCCCGGACCTGGGCTTCGGCGCGCCGGGCTTGGGCGCCCGCCAGCGCGAACCGGTTCCGCTCCAGGTCGGCAGTGACCACACTAAGCCTGGTCTCGGCGTCGTCGACGGCGGCCTGGACCTCGAGCAGGGACGGCGCCTTCGCCGAGCCGCCGGTCACAGTCAGCGCAGTGAAGACGTCCCCGGCCCGGGTCACCGCCGTCAGCTCAGGCCGCTCAGCAACCAGTTGGCCGGCACCATTGAGGTCTTCAACCACCGCCACGCGGGCGAGGAGCGCCATCACGGCAGGGCGGCTGCCTTCCGCGGCGGATACGAGGTCAACGGCCCAGCGCGCACCCTCCGGCAGTGTCCCGGTGGCGGGAACCCCTGCGTCCGGCAGGGCAGGAACTGACGCGAGCAGCAGGGAGGCGCGCCCGCCGTCGTCATCCCTGAGGAACTGCACCACGGCGGCAGCCACGGCGGGGTCTTGGACCACAACCGCTTCGGAGGCGTCGCCGAGTGCCGCCGCTATCGCTGTCTCGTAGCCGGGGCTGATGGTGATGTCCGCAGCCAGGGTGCCCACGAGGCCGTCCAACCCGGAGTCGAGTGCGCGCGCCGTGCCGTCCTTGCGGTTGAGTCCGAGCTGGAGTGCATCCCGGCGGGCTACGAGTGCGTCGCGTTCGCGTACAGCCTCCCCCTCGGCCGCGGCCAGGCCGGCGATCTCTTCGTTCACCGCGTCCAGTTCGGCAGCGGCGTCCTCGTAGTCGGCGTCGAGGCTTTCCTCGCCTTCCTCGACCCCCGCCACCTGGGTCTCCAAAGCGGTGAACTCGGTCTGGGCCTTGCGACGGCGCTCCTGCCCGGCGGCGAGTGACTCGCGAAGCCTGCCAAGTTCAGCCTGGGCGGACTCCACCCTTGACCGTGCGGCGCCTACCTGGCCGGCAAGCCGCGCCAGGCCCTCCCGCCGGTCCGCGGCGGCGCGAAGGACGGCCGTCAGCCGTTTCTCCTCGGCGGCCGCGGCGGTTTCCGCGTCGGATTTGGCGGCCGTCGCTGCTTCCAGGGCATTGCGCCTGTCCAGGAGGTGGCGATCGAGTTCCGCCAGCTCGTCCCGGACTCGGGCAGCCTGCCGTTCGAGTTGTTCGGGATCCCTTCCCGAGTACGGTTCAGCGTCCACCGCGCCAAGCAACCGACCGCGTTCCTGGGCCAACGAACCGAGGGAGCGGAGGCGCTCCCTCGCTGCGGACAGCCGATACCAGGTATCGCGCGCAGCATTGAGCAGCGGTGTTGCTTCCGCGGCGAGCTGTTCCATGGCGGCCTGTTTCCTTCGCCCGGACTCCAGCTCCTGTTCCACCACGGCACGGCGTGCTTTCAGGGCTTCCTCATCCGCCACGTCCTGATCGAGGGTTGCCTGCTGGCGGACGAGGTCGTCTGCCAGGAGCCGAGCACGCGCGTCCCGGACGTCGAACTGGACGCGCTGGGCCCGGCGCGCGACGTCGGCCTGCTTGCCCAGCGGCGTGAGTTGCCGCCGGATTTCACCGGTGAGGTCGGTCAGGCGCTGGAGGTTGGCTTGCATGGCCTCGAGCTTGCGGACGGTCTTTTCCTTGCGGCGGCGGTGTTTCAGGATTCCGGCGGCCTCCTCAATGAAGCCGCGGCGGTCCTCAGGGGTGGCGTGGAGGACCTTGTCCAGCTGCCCCTGGCCCACGATGACGTGCATTTCCCGGCCGAGACCGGAGTCGGAAAGCAGTTCCTGGATATCGAGCAGGCGGCAGCTGGCACCGTTGATGGCGTACTCAGATCCCCCGGTACGGAAGAGCGTCCGCGAGATGGTGACCTCGCTGTACTCAATCGGCAACGCCCCGTCAGCGTTGTCAATGGTCAGGGAGACATGGGCCCGGCCCAGCGGAGGCCGCCCTGAGGTTCCCGCGAAGATGACGTCTTCCATTTTGCCGCCGCGCAGCGTCTTAGCCCCCTGTTCCCCCATGACCCAGGAGAGGGCGTCCACAACATTGGACTTTCCGGAACCGTTCGGTCCCACCACTGCCGTGACACCGGGTTCAAAATCGAAGGTCGTGGCGGACGCGAACGACTTGAACCCCCGGACAGTAAGGCTTTTGAGGTGCAAGGTGTTTCTGGTCTCCTGAGTGGCTGAAGCGGCTGCTTTGCTGTCCCCAAATCTACTGCGTCACTGCGGGTTTCCTCGGATTTGCGGCAGTTGTCCTGCCGTGATGCGGCCGGCTGAGACGTCTGGTTGCGGGCCCCGAGCTACCAGCGCCCGTTCCGCGGTCGCGGCTGGCACACCGGGCAAGTGTAGGACGACCGGTTCATGAACTGCTCGCGTCGGATCGGCGAATTAAGTCCGACGGCGGCACACCGCCCACAGGGCTGGCCTTCCCTCCCATAGGCATTCAGGGAGCGGTCAAAGTAGCCGGCCTAGGACAGTATGTAACGTTGACGTGGATCATGGTGTCCCAGTTCGTCCAAGGCTGGCGCGAGAGCCGTGAAATCAAGGGAGCTCGGACGTTCGGCGTGTTAGGGCCCGATAGAAGGGCCGACTATTCGACGAATGTTGAAGGTGACGAGTAAGGACGAGGCCTAGTTCACAAACCGGCAGGACAAAGGGCGACCTCTCCTATTCTGGGCGGTTACGACGTCGCTCGTGCTCTCCCTGGCCTTGGTCTGTCTGGCCGTAATGCTGTTCCGCCGCAAGGAACTGTAGATGTTCCTTTGCAGGAGTGATCAATACCTTCATCGGTAAGTCTCCTGTCAGGTGAGGTAGCGATGGTGAACGCCCAAACCCCGCGAGAAGCAGGCAGCGGTCAAAGGGGCCCGGGTCCGCCGTCCGCCCGGCGTTCTGGCTGCCGCCCGGTCACGTCCCGTATGCGGAGGCCGCTAAGGAACCAGCTGGCTCCTGCGACCATCAGCAGGAAGCCAGCGACGCCGATGACCGCAAGCTGTGTGATGATTCCGGCGATGACCAAGGCGAAGCCGGCCAGAACGGCCAGGACACCGTAGATAGTACGAGGGGAATCCGGGTTCCGGCCCGATTGCAGCTGCCGGTCCAGACCCGGGTCGGATAGGGCCAGTTCCTGTTCGAGCTTTTCAAGGCGCTTGCGCTCTTCATCTGACAGAGCCATGACCGCTTCCCGCCCTCCTGCGTTCAACCGTGAGCGGGAGGAATGCAATGTCCCGGCGCGTTCCGACAGGATCGGTCCAGGAGCCCAGGCCGAACAACCGGGCTGTACCGGCGGCGGGGCTGATGACGCCCAGGAGAATCCTCAGCGTGGTGGATTTGCCTGCACTGTAGGGGCCCAGAAAATCGTGGAGTTCACCGCCGGCGACTCTCGGGTAAGGGCTGCACGGTGCACGTGTCCTGCCGAAATCTTGGACAAGGCCGAGAGTTTCAACGACAGGTTGTGGTGGTGCAGTCATGAGCCGTCCGCTCCTCAGGTCGGACCGCTTATGGCTCGATGAGCCCGGTGCGGATGGCGAACCTTGTGAGGTCCAGCCGGTCGCGCAACCCGAGTTTCTGCAGGACGTTGGCCCGGTGGCGATCGACGGTCTTTATGCTGATCCTGAGGATGTCGGCGATCTCCTTGGCGGAGTTCCCCTCTGCGATGAGCTTCGTAATCTGCTCCTCGCGGGGCGTGAGGATACTGTCCGGCATCCGGTCGCCACGGCGGTCGCGCTCCAGATAGTCGCGGATGAGCGCGGTGACCGCGCCGGGGTAGAGGAACGACTCCCCGCGCATCGCTGCACGGCAGGCCTCGATGAGGTCGCGGTCGGCGACCGACTTGAGCACATAACCCGAGGCCCCGGCGCGAAGCGCCTCGAAGAAGTACTGCTCATTGTCGTACATCGACAGGATGAGGATCCGCACGTCGGGTGCGCTTCGCGCTATCTGCCGCGCCGCTTGGATGCCGGTCATCTGGGGCATGGCGATGTCGAGAACAGCGAGGTCCACCCCGCCCGCTGTCGCGGCGGTGACGGCCTCGGTGCCGTCGGCAGCCTCTGCCACGACGGTGAGGTCGGGTTCGGCGTCGAGGATCAGGCGAAGGCCGCGGCGGACCAGGGCGTGGTCGTCTGCGAGCAGGATGCGCGTGGGTCCGCCCATCGGATCAGCTCCCCGCCGCGACGCCGGGAACGACGAGGCAAACATCGGTCCCCCCGCTCTGCCGAGCGGCGACCGTCAGCTCGGCACCAATGAGCAGGGCACGTTCGCGCATCCCGCGGATGCCCGCGCCCTCGCGGAGGTCACCGCCCTGCCCGTCGTCGCGAATCCGCAGGGTCAGCCCCTTCGTCGTCGAGGTGAGCGCGAAATCGACTCGTGTTGCGTGCGCGTGCCGGGCGACATTGGTGAGCGCCTCCTGCGCGACGCGGTAAAGCACGAGCTCGACGTCCCCGCTGAGCTCGGGGAGGTCGTCATCGAGCTCCCAACTCACGGGGATCCCGCTCGAGCGCGAGAACTCCGAGCCCAGCGAACTCAGCGCGCTCCGCAGGCCGAGGTCCGCGAGCACGCCCGGGCGCAGACGCTGCGCCACCTGGCGGACCTCCTCCAGGCTCGCGCGGACCGCCTCCTGCGCGACGAGGCTCTCCTCGCGCAGATCGTCGGGAGACCGGTCGACGACCCGCTTGAGACTAAGGAGGGCGACGGTCAGGCTCTGGCCGATCTGGTCGTGCAGTTCCCGCGAGATCCGCTGACGTTCGCCCTCCTGCGCGGCCAGCGCGAGGGCGCTGCTCGCACTGTTCTCCGCCTCCAGCCGGTCAAGCATCTCATTGAAGGTGCGGATGAGATGCCCAAGGTCGCCGTTGCCGGCTTCGATCGCCCGGTCGCCACCGCGTCGCAGCAGGCCCACCCGGCGCATCACGGTCGTCAGCGCGTCGAGCGGCGCGAGGCTGGCCCGCACCAGGGCTGCGTTCGCGGCGAGGATGAGAGCCAGACCAATGAGGAGGACCGGTACCTCGGTGAGCAGGACGGGCGAGGACACCGTCGCCGGCGAGAGTGCCAATACGAGCGTGCCGATCGCGAAGAGCAGTCCGTTGATGATGAACAGTCGCCAGAACAGCAACTGTGCCGGTCCTTTCGGAGGCACGCCGAGTGCCGTTCCGGCGGCCCTGGTTTCGAGCGGAGTCCGCATGCGTACTAGCCTTGCGCGGCCCGCGTCCTTTGTCCATGAGGGCTGGCACCCACGGGCGGCGGAGTCCCGGGCCCACGGCGCACCGAAAATGGGTGTCAGCCCCAATGGCACCTCTTTACCCGCGAGGGGAGACTGGATTTATCCCTAGAACCGACGGAACGGAGGGCCCAATGGAGATCACCCACTCCACCGTGCCCGGCTCCGGCGTGCTGCACGACTGCCAGACCCGCGACGGCCAGCAATTCCGGATCCTCGTCGCGCGTCCCGGCGGACGCGAAATCTTCGTTTACGACCCGGCGGACCCTGATCGGGTCGTGGCAAGGATCGTGCTCGAGGAGGACGAGGCCGATCAGGTCGCCGAGCTCCTGCACAGCCAGCCGATCACCGATCGATTAGCCGAACTCGAACGCCGGGTCGCCCAGATCGCGGGGAGCGGGCGATGACGATTGTGGACCCGCGCGTGTCGTTGACTCACACCGGAGCCTCGGTTGGTAGATGCGAATGGGCTGGCCCGGCAGACTGAAAAGCCAGGTACTCGCAGGATCATTCCGGGAGAGGACCCGATGGAGCACCTCAGCCGATTTGCCCGCGAATTTCTTAAGGCGCTCAGGAACCTTCTCCCCATCGTTATCGTGGTTGTTCTGTTCCAACTGCTGGTGTTCCGTTCCATGCCCGATGATCCCTTGGAGCTGGTGGCGGGGCTCCTGATTGTGGCGGTGGGTATCGCCTTGTTCCTGTTTGGCCTGGACCTGAGTATCTTCCCGGTGGGTAAAAACCTGGCTAACCAGTTTGTCCGGCGCGGGGCGTTGGGGCTGCTGCTGCCGTTTGGGTTTGCCATTGGCTTTGCCGCCTCTATTGCGGAGCCGGCGGTGATCGCTGTCGCGCAGCAGGCCCAGCTGGTCAGCGAGGGCAGGATTAATGCGCTGGTGCTGCGCTTTGTTATCGCTGTGTCGGTGGGGCTTGTCCTGGTCCTGGGTGTCCTGCGGGTTTTGCGGGGCTGGGCGGTGTACAAGCTGCTGATCGCCGGTTACGCCGTGGCGCTGGGCCTCAGCTTCGTGGCCCCGGCCGAGATCATCGGCCTTGCCTACGATTCCGGCGGCGTTACGACGAACATCGTGAGCGTCCCGCTGATTGCCGCGATAGGCCTTGGCCTGGCCAACTCCATCCGGGGACGCAGCCTGCTGGCAGACGGCTTTGGTCTGGTGGCGCTGTGCGTGATGGTTCCCATGATCGGGGTCCAGCTGTATGGGATCTGGGTTTACACCTTCGGCGACGCCGGGGCGATTCCGGGCCCTTTACCGGGAGAGGACCCAGGTGACTGGGTGGTTGGCATGATCCTGGGCCTGGCTGAGATGGTCCGGGAGGTCCTGCCTATTGTGGCCGTTGTCCTCTTCTTCCAATGGGTCGCCCTGCGGCGCAGGCTGCCCCACCCGTTGCGGGTCGTGGTCGGGTTCATCATGGTCCTGGTGGGACTGTATGCCTTTGTCGTGGGACTCAAACTCGGGCTGTTCCCGCTCGGGACCCTGATGGCGGAGCAACTGATCGAGCAGGGAGCCCCGGCCCTGATCCTGCTCTTCGCGCTGCTGATTGGCTTTGCGGTCACCATGGCCGAGCCAGCCCTCGTGGCCATCGGAGAGCAGGCGCAGGAGGCGTCGCCGGGGAAGATCAGCGCGTTCGCGGTCAGGGTCATTGTCGCCGTGGGCGTCGCGCTCGGGATCGGTTTCGGCGTTTACCGGATTCTGGTGGGAGGGCCGTTCCACTACTTCATCATGGCCGCCTACGCGGTCGCTATTGTGCTGGTGTTTTTCGCCCCGAAGTACATCATTGCCTTGGCCTTTGACCTCGGTGGGGTGACGACGTCGGAGGTCACCGTGCCACTGGTCACCGCACTTGGCATCGGCCTGGCAACAGCGGTCGAAGGACGCGACCCGCTGATTGACGGCTTCGGACTTATTGCCTACGCGTCCATCTTCCCCGTGATATCCGTCATGGCGTATGCCATGGTGATGGAAAGATTTCCCCGGCTTCGGAAGGAAGCGCCGTGAAATTCACCGCCATCGTCGTTATAGCCCCCGACGAGCTTGAAGACAAGGTGATTGAACACGCCCAGCAGGCCGGGGCCACGGGTGTGACCATTTTGCCGGGCAAGGGCATCGGGGGCGAATCCAGGAAGACGTTCTTCGGATTGACCTTTGAAGGCACGCAGTCTGTACTGCTGATGGTGGTGGGAAAACACCTGACCGCGCCGATCCTCAAGGAACTGCACCAGGTTTTAGTCAAGGGAACCGAGTCACGCGGCCTGGCCTTCGCGATCCCGATCGAGCACCTGACCGGGATCGACATGCGCCAGGTGGTCAGGTTCGAGGAGCATCTGCGCCGCGAGGACACCTGAAGCCGGACCGGGCTCGTTACGAGGAGGAAAGAAATGCTCACTGTCAAAGATGTCATGGTCCCCGAGGTCGTCACGATCTCGCCATACAGCACGCTGCGGGAGGCGCTGTCCATGATGAAGGAACGCCAGGTGAAGAGCCTGGTGGTGGAGCGGCAGCACGCCCATGACGCCTACGGCATGCTGAGCTACAGGGAACTCCTGGACACGGTCGTGGCGCAGGAGGGAGATGTGGACCTCCTGAATGTCTATGACGCCGCCACGATCCCTGCGATCACCGTGAACGAGCAGCTGTCCGTCCGCCAGGCAGCGGCTCTGATGAGCCGTTATCACCTCAGCCGGCTCGTGGTGGTGGAGGGCAACCAGCTCGTCGGGCTGCTCGCCATGAATGACATCCTCGCCCGGCTCATGGAGGAACTAACCTGACATTCACCCGGCTGCGCTGACCACGACGTCGGCGAAGGACATTGTCTTGTCGGGACTACTCGAGGACGGACCGAATGGACCAGAACTCACCGGACTCCCGCCCCCGCTTCTTCCTGCTCGGAGGGGAAAGTTCTTCTGAGTTGCTGCGCATCGGTTCCATCCTGCGCAAAGAGACTGTCGGTGGCGCGCTGCTCGTGGCAGCTGCGATCATCGCGCTCATCTGGGCAAACTCCCCGCTCTCCGCCGGTTACTTCCAGCTGAGGGATATCCGGGTCGGATACGGGCCGTGGTATCTGGAGCTCAGCCTGGGCGAGTGGGCGTCGGACGGTCTGCTGGCCATCTTCTTTTTCCTCGTCGGCCTTGAACTTAAACGGGAGTTCCTGATCGGGGATCTGCGCGAGCCCAGCAAGTCTGTCGTGCCGGTTGCCGCTGCCGCCGGTGGGGTCGCTGTTCCCGCCATCATCTACTCCGTGATCAACCTGGCCAGTCCCGAAACGCTGAGGGGGTGGGCGATTCCGACGGCGACGGACATAGCCTTTGCCGTCGCTGTTCTGGCCCTGATCGGTTCGCACCTGCCGGGTGCGTTGCGGATTTTCCTCCTGACACTCGCAGTTGTTGATGACCTGATCGCAATTGGCATCATCGCGTTCTTCTACTCGCAGGACATTCGTCCGGAACCGCTGCTGCTGGTGCTGCTCGCCTTGGGTTCCTACACCTTTCTTGCACACAGGTACCGGCGGTTCTTCAGTACAGGGGCAGCGGCCTGGCTGATCCTGCTTCCCTTGGGCGCTGCCGCCTGGGTGCTGGTCCACAATTCAGGGATTCACGCGACTGTTGCAGGAGTCATGCTGGGCTTCGCTGTCCCGCTCGCTCACTCCAAGGGCGGACCGCAGCCGGGTGGGGGGTTGGTCGAGATCCTGGAGCACCGGCTCCGCCCCGTTTCAGCTGGTATCGCCGTGCCGGTGTTTGCCTTCTTTTCCGCCGGTGTACAGGTGGGCGGCAGGGACGGAATCGGCTCCTTGTTCTCGAACCCGGTGACCGTCGGGATCGTCATCGCCCTGGTCGTGGGCAAACCGGTCGGGATTCTCGGAACGGTCTGGCTCCTTACCAAGGCCACCAGGGTAAGACTGGACCGCTCCATCAAGTGGATCGATATTTTCGGGGTTTCGCTCCTCGGCGGGATCGGCTTCACCGTTTCCCTGCTGGTCGCGGAGCTCAGCTTCGGCCACGGCGGCGACTACAGTGACCAGGCGACGACAGGGGTCCTGGCGGCGTCCCTCATCGCCTCACTGCTGGCGGCCACGGTCCTGCTGCCCAGGAACCGGCACTACCGCCGGACCAACTCGCCCTGGCCTGCCAACGCAGTCAGCCCAGGCTCCGAAGAGTCTTCGCAATCGACGGCATGAACTCTCCGACGCAGCGCAGGTGTTTAGGTTCGTTGCCGCTTCCCAGACGGTCCTGGTCCGGTCTAGCAAACACCGTCGATGCGCTGCCAGAGACGTACAGGAATCTCGATCATCAGGGAGTCCATAGGTCCATGATCGTCGAGACACGTGGATAGCGGCGGTCGTCAGGAGCACTGTTGCTCCGCTCTCCCGGCCAAAATGAAGTCACTCAGGAAAACCGTCCTGGAGCTACGGGCGCGTGTCGATCGGAGCCCTATGCGGAACGGCAGCACTTTCCGAGATGTGGGCGTGGACGGCTACAGAGACGTCGTCAGCAAACGAGTGAACGCGACCGCCGTTAGGCTGAGACTATGATTTCCCGCTATCACCTCAAGTGCCCCGGCTGCGAGGAAGTGTTCATCGCGCGGCTGGGTGTAGAACCGACCAGCGGGACGCGCTTCTATCTCCCTTGTCCGCATTGCCGTCTGCCGATCCGAGGCTCCATGTCGGGCACTGAACTTGAAAACCACCGGATCGACATCGAATGCGACGTGTTGAACGGCTCCGACCCAGAGCTTCCCGGCACGCCCGTCGTGACCATCAACCCGTTCGTGCCGTCGCTCTACGAAGCCGACTCCTTTGCTCCGACCGGGGCCTTCCCAACGATGACCCTGGTTCAGATCCTCGGCGATGACGTCTTCACCAAGTTCGAGTCCGAACGGCATACTGCGCTCGAGGCAGGCCGGGCCATGTGGCCCCACGTCCGCATGTTGTTTCAGTACTACCTCCAGGGCAACACCCAGATGTTTTCTCGCATCGCGAAGCAGAAGTTCGGGCTTGACTGGGACCCGAGCACGAGCCATGAGCGGACGAGTGTCGCTTACCAGGCCCTTGGAACGGCCACGACGATGATCACGGGGAGCACTGGGACCACCAGCGAGAGAGTGATCGGCCGCTTCTCACGGAAGCACACCGCAGCGATGAACCGGCACAGGGACCACCTCCTGGCCTTTCGGCGTCGGGGTCAAGCGGCGGCCGCGCTGGAGCGAGATCTTTTCACTGAGCTCAACCGTTTCGTCGAGCAGCACGAGTCCTGGGAGATGGGGCTCCTCGGCAGATTCGTCGGGCCGGAAGAGAAGGTCGCCTTCGACGAACTGGTGCTCTACCGAGACGAGTTCTCGACGGTGAGGGACCTGTATCAACATGGATTCGAGCTAGCCTGCAAGTGCCTCTGGCCGCTCGTTGCGGCTCAGAACACGGTGAAGCGCGGCAGCCCCGATGACTTCGGCGAGGATCACCCCGATAGCGTGCCCGTGAAGGATCGCCCCAGGAGCCTCGAGAAGTATGACACGCTGTCCAATGCGCGCAAGATCGCGTACGTCACTCAGGTTCCGGGCTGGGAATCATTCGCGGATCTGCTCAATAACCGCCGCCGCAATACGATCGGCCACGCGACAGCGCACCACGACCTCCAGACTGGCCTTGTAGTCAGCGACCATGATCCCTCCGGGATGACGTATCTCGAGTTCCTCAGCGAGACCCTTGGCGTTTTCGAAGCGCTTTCGACGCTCGCTCAGGTATTCAGAGCCAGCCGCGTCGCTTCCTCGCCGGAGTTCGGTCTTTCGGACTGATTGAGTTCCTTCATGGACGCCAGCTCCGGAAGGGACGAACAGGAGAAGCTCGCGCGGTCACTGCCTGCATCCGTGCTGGCTGCACGACCCCCGCAGACTGGGACGTCGGGACGGATCAGGTGAGGAACGCGGCCTTCCATCAGGGACGTCATCTCGAAATGATGATTGCAACCGCGGAAAGCAAAGAGCAGGCGATCTTTCCGGCAGTCCTGCCGGTAGGATGTCGGCGAAGGCCCCAATGACCACGGCGATGCCGAAAGCGAGCACCGCACGCGTCTTGCCGCGTAACGTCCAACCCGCGAACCTGCTGACGGCGGCCACGATCCCGCCGACGAAGATTGCCCTGAAGGGGCCTAAAGTCGATCCGTAGAGGCCCCCAATGGCACCAAGGGGACGGCGACACCCAAACCGAAGGGGCCAACACCGAGCTGCTTTCGACGGTCGTGACCGATCGAGCCCATGGCCCCACTGCTCGCGCCGACGGCCGGAGCTTCACGACCAAGACTCCTAGAGGCCCTCCCGGCCTCCGCCCAAAGGCCGACAGGAGCTACACCTTCAAATTCGATGAGCCTCATTGATTCCCCGCGATCGTCGGAAATGTGAGAATGCGGTTAGCACTAATGGCCGCGGCCCGGACAGCAGACGACAGACGGCTGACCGCCGAACAACGAGGAGGGCGATTGTTCAGTCAACCAGCACCAGAAAATCCGGGCCAGCGGTCTCTTCATGATCTACGGCCAGATATTGACGAGCCGAGCGACTTCGAGTGGGACCAGCGCACCCGAGGAGCCTCCTCGTCTGGTCCTCGCGTGAATTCCCACTTCGGAGACGTGAAAGAACCTCTTGTCGATTTCATCCGCGGCTCCGAAGCCGTGGTCGGATGTGTTGCATGGCTGACCGATCTGGAGGTCCTGGACGAGCTCGCCAAGATCGACGGGGCCCTGGTCGTCCAGAAGGAAGACTTTCTCCGGCCCGACCTGGGCACCAAGGGTGACGACTGGAAAGACCGGTTGCACCACCGGTATGAAAACATTGACAACCCGTGGATGCGCTGGTGGTTCCCGGAACCCCTCAAGAGCATGTCGACGTTGAGGCTGAGCGGGATCGAAGGCGTTCGTTGCGTCGGCAACCACAATTCGGAGCGGAAGGCGGCCAGCCCGCGCATGCACCACAAATTCTTGGTCCGTCTCCGCCCGACGGCAGTTCCGGGTGACGTTGTGGAGGGCTTGGAGATGGCTGACTCCATCGCTCTCGAGGCCGAGAGCGTCTGGACGGGTTCCTTCAACTTCACCAGGAACGCCAGCTTCTCGTTCGAGAATGCCGTGGTGATCCACGACGCAGCCATCGCCCATTCGTACTTCGAGGAGTTCAGCCGCGTCGCTTCTTTGAGCGAGCCCCTTGACTGGACTTCAAGGTGGGTTGAACCTGAGTGGCGTCTGGGCACGTAGCAGGTAACGCACGATATCCTGCAGAGCCTTGCACGGCGCGACCCCCTAAGTCATGGTTCAGGCGCTGGCTCCTTCGATCGACACTACACGCACCGAAACACTTCGCTCTTCGAGCGACGCCGCCTGCCTGACCAAGTTAACCTTTGTGAAAGTGAAAAGGGTTTCCGCAGTCACCGGTTTCCCCTCACCCCGATGCATGGCCAGCACGACCCTCGAGGGCTTCGACCCCAGCCCATCAGCGTTACCGCCAAGGGCCTTGATTCTGCTTCGCAGCTTCTCCCTCGCCTGAGCATCGTTGCACAGAGCGTCCGCGGACACGAGCGCCTGGGCCAGGAGATGACTCGCGGCAGCGGACTTCTCGGTCTTCTTCACATGGATCAGCGTCGCGTCCGGAAGATATACGTCGCACGCTTCGATCCCTCGGCGGTGCAGGTCAGTGGTGATGAGCTTCCGATCGAGGCAGACCCCTCCCAGCGCGGCGGCCAGAGCCTTGTTGTACGCTTCCTCGTCATCGGCAACGTGCCATTCCGGGAAATCCAGATCATCTACCGGGCGATCGAAGAGCTCTTTGGTCATCCGGTTGATGTTCTCGACGTAGTCGTGGTGGATCTGATACCAGGAGCCGTCGTAGAGCGCGTAGGTCCGGCCGTCGAGATCGCCCTCGAACGCGACCCACCGCCTGAGAGGGATCGCCTGGCTGATCGGCTGCTCCCCTTCCGCGTCACGGCACAGCTGTATGGACGCGGAGTCCAGACGCGCCAGGCGCTTCCCGGCAGGAAGCTCATCCAGCGCTGCTCGTATCTCCGACCACTCTGGGTGCCCCGGACGAACACCATTCCGCCCGCGTGACCACAACCCAGTAGGGACCCACGAGTCCGGTGTGCCGTTCTCGTCCACCCTTTCGTGAGGCCACGCCAGTCCGACGTTACCGCCTGTGCCGTCAAGGGCGCTCGAAAGGAGCCCGTCTAGCCGCTCTCTCGTTTCAGGGTTCTTCACCGCCGCCAGCTGCTCGAGGATTTTGAGGGACGGGAGGGGGTCAGCCGCGAGCAGCTCCTCCAGCACATCCAGATCCGCGAGCACCTCCTCAGCAGTGAGGCCCAGCGGGACGTTGAGTGCGTCCGATCCCCGGATCTGTAGGGGTTCGCCGGCAGATCGGGAGAGGTTCGGCAAATCCGCGATCGCAACGATCCGGCTGACGGCCTCCCCGACATCACCGACGCCGAAGCCCAACAGACCATCGCCCTGCGGGATGGTTGCGCGCGACGTCCGCGAGCGCTCGTCCATCGTGGTGACTGTGAGGGAGCGCAGCTTACCGGGATCCGCTGCCCGGATCGCGATGCGCTGTCCAAACAGGTTGTCTATCCTGCTGGGCTCGAGCAGCTGGAAGCCCATCCCGTAGCTCAGTGCATAGGCGATGCCGCCTTCTGCCACTTGGTCCCCGCTCGGCCTCACCAACAGCACGCCCGCTGGCGTGACGCCGCCAATCTCGACGGTGTCTCCGGTGAGAGTCGTCACCGTCGAGCACCAATCCGCCCTGTCCTTGGACATGGCACCTGCTACGAGGTAGGCAGGTCGCTTTCCTACCTCGACGCTGTGGTGATCGAAGCCCTCCTGATCGAGGTACTTGCGGCGGATCGCATCCTCGAAGTCCGAGACTCCTGTCAAGCGGTAAATCGTGGTGCGTCTCCCCGACTGCTTTTTCTCGACCATCTTCACTCCCCTGTTGAATATGACGCCTTAGACGATTCGTAGAACCGGGCGCTGATCTGCCATTCCGAGCAGATCCCGCACCTGCGAGGTGCTGAGCTTCAAGACGTCAGCAAGCGCGGGTGTTCCGCCGCCGTGGTCTCCGGCCAGCTCGGCGGCCTTCCTCAGTAGTGTTGGAACCTCGCCTGCGTAGGAGCTGGTCGGGTCGGCATCGGGATCGTCGAGCACGGCCAGGCGCTGGTAGGCCCGGCGTGCTGAAGACTCTGTCGTGCGGCCACGTTCGACCATCCGGCGGATCAGCGAGTGCGGTGAGACACCCCAGGTCCTGCCGAGCCGGTCCAACGCTGCCAGGTCGAGCCGCTGTGGGAGCGCTGCATCCATCGAGGACGAGGGGGTAAGGAAAGCTGCCGCAAATTCGTCGGCCTCTTTCTCGATCGCCGCGCTGTGCTCACCGCAATCGGTGTGCAGCAGCAGGTGCCCGATCTCGTGTGCGATCGAAAAGCGGTGCCGGAAGACGTTTTCGCTCCGGCGAGGCGTCGTGATGATGAGGGGGCGATCCAGGATCACTACTGAGAACGCATCCACCGCATCGATCTCACCGAGTGGTCGCACCGTCACCACGATGCCATGGGACTCAGCCGTGGCGACGAGGTGCTTGACGGGTCCGTCGGGCAGTTCCCAGTGCCTGCGCAATACGACGGCAGCATCCGCCGGCGATGTCCCGGCTGGCACTACAGGAAGATCGGCCTCGGGAAGTTTCACATAGCGCTCAAGGGCAAACATCAGTTCCCACACCATCGCCGCCGTGGCCAGCGCCATTTGCCGATCGCCTACACGGGCGGACCTGAGGCTCCGAAAGTGGGCATTCATAGTATCGATACGCGCTAGAGGACGGCCGATTCCAAAGAAACCAGGACGAACGTTTAGGGCCCGGGCCAACCGGTCGAGTACGTCGGGGCGGGGTGAGTTGACTCCAGCTTCGTACTGCCCGATCGCGGCGGCTGATACCCCAATCTCTGTGGCAAGGTCTGTCTTACTCACTCCGGCACGAACTCGGGCCTGGGTAAGCCGTGCCGGTTCAAACCGTCCATGCGTCTGCCCGGGGCCGGGCAAGTCGAACAGACTCGGAGTGTTCTCACGCATCCGACTGCGCCGCCTCCTGCTCCCGCAGCTCGACGGCAGGCGCAACCGGCGCGCCACTGTCGAACGACTCGATGTCGAACGACTCGTCGGCGGCGTTGAGCTCCGGCTCCCAAATGGTTTCCTGCCCATGAAGCACGACCTCGCCGGTCGCATGGTTGAGTTCGGCGATCGCCCACTCGACCGACTGCAACTGACGGGGTGAAGACTGGACCATGACAAGCACCAACGGCATCGTGTCGCCGACCTCGCGTACGACACGTTCGAGCTCAGTCTCCTTGTCTGCAGCCTCAACCGGCTCAGGACCAGCCAACAAGGCCAGGTCGAACAACATCGGATCCAGAGGCTGTGCGCTGAACCCGCTCCTCTTCGTCGGACTCGACGCGAAGGAGGCAACTGCGTCAACGGCTTCAGGAACCCTCCACAGATAGACGAGGCAGTCATTGACCACGGGCAGCTTGTGACCGGCCGGGGCCAGCTTGTACGACTGGAAACCTTGCGCCGTCAGTGCTTCACGAGCGTCATCGAGCAGGTCCCGCCACTGGGTGCCAAACCCCATCCCGTACCGGGATTTCGAAATCTGGTGTGCCTCTGCGAAGCGGCCGTGGATAGATCGTGCGACCTCGACGAGCAGGTCACGAACTCCGGGAGCATGGAGTCCGAGTGCATCGGCGGGAGAGTTTGGAACCACGGCGGGGCCTCCTGTGCAGACATCGGGTGCCGCGGGCGCGGCCAGTTCGAAACTTCAGTATGGCACACGATTCGCGCATGAGTGCTTCAGGGAAAACGCGCGGCGTGTCGGAGCCTGCCTCCGTGGAATACGGGGCACTTGGTCGGGCAGTACCTCACTGCAGTCCAGTGGCAGACGAGTTACGCTGACTCGACCAAGGTCGCGCATCTGAAGATACGGAGCCATCTTGGCGGTGAGTCCTGCCTGCTTCATTTACGAGTGACACCGCCGTTCTTGTCGGACCTCCTGGTTAGCGTTAAGCCCGACTACACAATTAGGGGGACACATGTTTGACCGAGGCACCGACTACCCAACAGCCGTAGCGAGCTACGACGACGAGGGCGTCAGCGCGGCGATCGACTGGTGCGTCGAACACATGCAGACGGATGACACGCTGTCTGTCTGGACGGCACTCCAGTCGAACCTCAGCAACTGCGACGCCTTGGAGCGCCTCGTGCAGCGACACAGCAATGTGTCGCATATCACCGGTCGCGGTGGCGGGACTCCACAAGGTACCGGTCCGGTGCTGATGGCTTGGCCGGACATGGACGACATCGGGAAGCTGGTGCGCTACGGCCACGGGATCCGCGCCATCTGCATCATCACCTGGAACCCCGACGGGATCCGTCCTTGGGTCACAGCGATGAAGCCGGACATTCTCGGCGACGGCTCCGACTGGGAGAGCCTCTCCCCCGATCTGGACCCGATTGTTGTCGAGGCTCTGAAGAGCCTGACGCTTACGGTGAACCACAACAACACAATTTCGGCCGGCTTTGAGAAGGATCAGGTCGTCGGCGTACTCCTGGCACTGCGCGACGCCAGGATCCCGATGGACGCCGACGCCACGCAGGGCTGGGCCCTTGCTCACGGGTGGGCCGGCAAGAACCCGGAGCGGCTGGCGCAATACGTCCGGGACATCAACGGCGGGAAGCGCCCGCGAACCCGGCACGTGCTCCGCGCCGACTACGTCGACTATCTGCGGCAGAAGCTGGCATCGAGTGACGATCCAGACGCTGAGGATTAGGAATCGCAGTCGGGTAGTTTCACTACCCCATCTCCCGGACGAGCCACGGGCAGGAGCTCGGAAAGCGCTCTGTCTACCCGAAGAGCACTGCTCCGCATGATGAGAAATGCCCGCCATTACAGGGTACACATCACATCATTACTTAGGGGCATACTCCCGGGGGCGCGCGCATGTTGGGAAGACAAGGCGTGCGAACTATGCCGACGCCCCGTAGACGCAGGCATCCAGCACTCGATCGCCTAAGCCCCTGGAGCAAAGGGGGTAGGAAAGACGATCCCGTTGAGCGGTACCGAGGGTTGCCCTTGCAGCTCGGCCGGCGGGAAACGTACCCAACGCTCAGCTCACCTGGCACCACAGGAATTGGGCCGCGGCGAGGTCGTCTCCCGGCTGCCGTAAACCCGATCGGGTGGGGCCAGGCAGTCAGTCCCCCATGCCCGATGTTATCGGTCGAGCGGGTTCGGACGCCGTCCCGGGCAGGGCACTGGCGGCGATCGTCCGGGTTGGACACTTCAAGCTTTCTGCGAAGATTTTTCCTCGGCACGCCGTTACGACATTGATGCTCCAGCGGTGTCTAAGAGTGTTCAATCGGCTACCGGCGATCACTCAGATCCGACCATGGACACCCCGCTCAAAATCAGCGCGAACGCTGGCATTTCGGGCAAAAATGGGAAGACCTGTTCATGAAGGCCATGCGCTTAATCGGGGTTCCGCAGCGACGACAGGGCTCGCCCTCACGCCCATAAACTTCAAGGTCTCGGGCAAAGTAACCTGAGGCGCCGTTGACATTCACGTACAGCGAATCAAAGCTTGTCCCGCCGGCCGCCAGCGCGTCCAGCATGACCTCACGGGCGCAGTCCACGAGCCTGGCTGCGTCGGCCCGCCGCAGCTTGTCGGTGGGACGGGCGTAGTGCAGTTTGGCCCGCCACAGGGCCTCATCCGCGTAGATGTTGCCGATCCCCGAAACCAGTCCCTGGTCCAGCAGGGCGCGTTTCAGGCCGGTCCTGCGTTTGCGGAGCTTGGTGAAGAAAAGCTCAAAAGAAAACGCCGGGTCAAGGGGGTCGCGGGCAATGTGGGATGCCTCCTCGGCGATGAGCGGAACCGGGGATTCAGCGAGGCCCCCGGGGCCGCCGTCGTCCGTAGGAACCATGCCGGTGACGAACAGCCCGCCAAAAATCCGCTGATCCACAAAACGGAGCTGTTCCGGCGTGCCGTCGCGCGGACTGAGCCGGAGCCTGACTTTGAGGTGCTTTTCATCGGGTGTAGAAGTGTCCTGCATGAGGAGCTGACCGCTCATGCCCAGATGGGCCATCAGGGCGATGGCAGGCGTGGCCTGCGCAGAGCCAGTCATCGTTGCATCCAGCAACGGCATCCAGAGGAACTTGCCGCGGCGGACTACATCCGCCACTGTGGCGCCTTCCAGGTTGCCGACGAAGTCCTCCGTGCCCAGCGCATGGCGGCGGATGGATCGGGGGTCCAGCACGTCAACTGAGGTGATGCTGCGGCCGCGGACCCAACTCACCAGTCCGCGGCGGACTACTTCCACTTCCGGGAGTTCCGGCACAGGTCAGCCTAGACGGAGGCAGCGGAGCCCGCGGAGCCGTCCGCAGCCTCCGTGCGGGAAGCTCCGGAGAGCACGCGCCAGGCATCGGCGGCGGCCTCCTGCTCGGCTTCCTTCTTGGAATGGCCGGAACCCTTGCCATAGGCGTTGCCGCCGATCTCCAGAACGGCCGTAAACGTGCGGGCGTGATCCGGCCCGGCCCCTTCCACCGCGTAGTGGATGCTGCCGAGCTGCCTGCTGGCTGCCAATTCCTGGATACTGGTCTTCCAGTCCGTTCCGGCGCCGAGGGCGGCCGCGTCCTTAAGGAGTGGACCAATCAGGCGCATGACCAGTTGGCGCGCGGTCTCGATGTCGTTGGAGACGTAAGTGGCACCGATCAGTGCTTCCATGGTGTCCGCCAGGATGGAGGCCTTGTTCTTACCCTCCGTGAGCTTCTCGCCCTGGCCCAGGTAGATGTAGTCGCCAATGCCGAGGCTGCGGCCAATGCCGGCCAGGGCCCGTGTGCTGACGACGGCGGAGCGTCGTTTCGCCAGGTCCCCTTCCGGCAGCGACGGGTTGTCCCGGTACAGGGCATCCGTGACGGAGAAGCCCAGGATGGAGTCACCCAGGAATTCCAGCCGCTCGTTGGTAGGGATTCCGCCGTTTTCGTAGGCGTAGGAACGGTGCGTGAGAGCAAGACGAAGCGTCCCGGCGTCAATGGAGACACCGAGACGCTTCAGAAGCTCTTCAGTTGAAGACATCATCTCAGCCTGAATGGCCAATTAGACGTCTGCGACCTTGCGTCCCTTGTACTCAAGGAACAGCGCAGTGCCAGCCGAGTCGGTGACGACCTTTGCCTGGTGCGGCAGGCTGTAGGTGACCTGGCCGTTCTCTACGGTCTTCACCAGGTGGGGGGCAGTTGCCTTCCACTGGGAGCGGCGGGCGCGGGTATTCGAGCGAGACATTTTCCGCTTGGGAACAGCCACGGCTAACTCATTTCTCTCTAGACAAACACGTACAAATCAATTTTGCCGGTCAGGCTTAGCCATATCAGCTAGGGCAGCCCAGCGAGGATCCAAGACCTCGTGGTGGTGCCCCGGCTCGTCTTCCAGGCGAGCTCCGCATTCGGAACAAAGGCCCTGGCAGTCTTCCCGGCACACCGGCTGGAACGGCAGCATGGTTACAACTGCGTCCCGCAACACCGGTTCAAGATCGATTAGATCGTGCTCGACTCGACGTTGCTCTTCATCGTCTTCTTCATCCGAAAGCAGGACGCCTTCGTAGAAGAAAAGTTCTTGCACATTGACCTCAAGGTCATACGCAAGGGGATCCAGGCATCGGCCGCATTCGCCCGTTACTGCAGCGACTGCGGTTCCTGATACCAGAATTCCTTCGTGTACGGCCTCAAGCCTCAGATCCAGCTCGACATCCGAGCCTTCCTGAACGCCAATGAGCGCCACACCAAGATCACTTGGTGCGGGTACATGTTCCTTCAGTGTCCGCATGCTTCCCGGGCTGCGCCCGAGGTCCTTGACGTCGAACGCCAAGGGCGAACTAGCATCTCGCTTAATGAGAACTCCTGTTGAACATATGACCGACGTACCATCTTAGCCTGAAGACCCGTATGGACTCAAACCAGGCCACCGAAGGCCGCCGAGTACCGGACTAGCCTACCCTCTCGGCGGCTGATCGGACGAAGACTCGCCAGCCAGCAGCCTTTTTTGCACCGAGCGCGGCACATAGTCCGAAACGCTGCCGCCCAGGGACGCGACTTCCTTGATGAGTGTGGAGGACAGGTGCAGGTAATGGGCTTCCGCGGGCAGGAACACTGTTTCGACTCCGCTGAGCTGGCGGTTCATGGTGGCCATGGGGAGTTCGTAGTCAAAATCCGACGAGGACCGAAGTCCCTTCACAATCGCAGACACTCCACGCTGGCGGCAATACTCAGCCAACAACCCTTCACCGACGGGCTCAACCACAATCCCCTTCAAGGATGCAAGGGTCTCCCGAGCCATGTCGATCCGGTCCCCAAGACTGAACCGATACTTCTTCGCATAGTTGGTGGATACAGCCACGATGACCTCGTCAAAGAGGCCGGCCGCCCGGGCGATTACCTCGAGATGGCCGTTGTGGATGGGGTCAAAGGATCCTGGGCAGACAGCGCGTCTCATGCACCGAACCTACCGCATTCGGACGCCGGGATACCATGACTGAATGCATCCACCACGGGACCTTTTTCTACCCACCGCACCTGCTCCGTGGCAGCGCGCAGCCCTCGGGGCCAACCTGCTCGGACAGGACGGCCAGCTGGGGGTCACCATCTTTGAAGAGATGACCACGCTCGCCCTGCAGACCGGCGCGATAAACCTGGGCCAGGGGTTCCCGGACGAGGACGGGCCGGCAGAGATCCGGGCTGCCGCGCAGGCAGCCATCGGCGCCGGCGCAAACCAGTATGCTCCGGGGAAGGGCACCGTTGAACTTCGTGAGGCCGTCGCGGCCCACCAGGAACGGTTTTACGGCTTGGCCCCGGACCCTCAGACGGAGGTCATCGTCACGACGGGAGCCACCGAGGGTATTGCCGCTTCATTGCTGGCCCTGACCGGTCCGGGCGACGAGGTGCTGACGTTCGAGCCCTTCTATGACTCGTACGGCGCCATGATCGGGCTGTCCGGGGCCACCCACGTGACTGCTCCGTTGCTCGCCCCTGACTTCCTCCCGGATATGGCCGCCCTCGAAGCGGCCTTCAGCCACCGCACGCGTGTGGTGCTGCTCAACAATCCGCACAATCCCACGGGTGCCGTTTTCCCGCTGGAGGTGCTTCAGCGGGTCGTCGATCTTGCCACGAAGCATGACTGCCTGATCATCACCGATGAGGTGTACGAACACCTGACGTTTGGCGTGAGCCACATTCCGGTCGCCACACTGCCCGGGGCTGCGGAGCGGACGTTGACCATCTCCTCCGCAGGCAAGACCTTCTCGTTTACTGGCTGGAAAATCGGTTGGCTGACCGGACCGGAGCGTCTGGTGTCCGCCGTCCGTACCGTGAAACAGTTCCTGACGTACAGCTCGGGGACGCCGTTCCAGGCGGCGATCGCAACGGCACTGGCCCTTCCGGATGATTTCTACGCCGGAGTTTCTGCCACGCTGCGTCACAAGCGCGACATCCTCAGTGAGGGGCTCCGTGCGGCCGGTTTCGAAGTCTTCACCCCGCAGGGCACCTACTTCGTGAACGTGGACACCGACCCGCTGGGCATCAAAGACTCGGTGGACCTTGCGCGCCGGCTTCCCGCACTCGTAGGAGTGGCGGCAATCCCGGTGCCAGTCTTCTGCCACCCCGACGGCGCTGAACGGACACGCAGCCTGCTCCGATTCGCGTTCTGCAAGAAAGTGGAAGTCCTGGAAGAGGCCGCGGCACGGCTGGCCAGCCTCAGCGGAAGGCTCTGATGCCTGCGGACGGCCGGCATGCGGCCACCAGATTCCTGCGAACCACGGGTCAACATGCCTCCATCGAAGCGGACCACCTCATCGATGGCGCATACATCCTGAGCATTGGCGGTGCCGAGCAGTCCCACGTCAATGTGGACCATCCCGAGGAAATCTTCTACGAGTACTTACGCCGGATCGGCCACCTGGTGGATCTGGCAGCTCCGGAGGGGCAGCCGATCAGGGCGCTCCATCTTGGGGCCGGCGCCCTGACCCTGGCCCGCTACATCCAGGCCACAAGGCCAGGATCCGTCCAGTATGCCGTTGAATTGGAGCGCGAGCTGCTGGATTTCGTCCTTCAACAGCTGCCGCTGCCGGACGGGACGGACCTGCATCCTGTGATCGCCGACGCCCGTGACGCCCTGGCCGGACTGGCGCCGGAGCTGCGGTTCGACGTCATTATCCTGGATATTTTCTCCGGACCGGACGCCCCGGAGCACATCGCCTGTACCGGGTTCTACGAGGAGGCCCGCGCACGGCTCACAGCAAACGGCCTGCTGATCGTCAACGTGGGGGACGAACCCGGACTCACCCTGGTGCGCAGCCAGGCCGCTGCCCTTCGCCGGGCAATGGAGGATGTCGCGGCCTTCGCCGAGGCCGGGATGTTCGCTGGCCGCTACCCGGGCAACATCATCCTCGCCGGCACACAATTCCCATGGCCCCGGAACTGGTCCGTGGAACTGACGGCGCGGGGACCTCACCCGGCCAAAGTGCTGGCGGGCGTTGAACTGGACGGCCTCGCAGGCTGAGTTTCAGTGACCGGACTTTGACCACCGGCTTTCAATTGCCGCCAGCGTCTGCGTGCTCGTCAAGTTCTTCCTCGACCTGAATCGCGTCCGGAACCGAAGGCTCCGCGAACCAGAGGCGCGTCTCCCCGTACTTCTTCTCGGCAAAACGTTCCATTCCCACCGGCCAACCTGGTTCCGGCGACCGCGACGAGCGTTCGACCACCACAACGGCGGCCGGCGCAAGGTGCGCATTGAGCTTGGCCAGCACGGCGGACAGGGCCGGCTCGTCCAGCGGGTAGGGCGGATCCAGGAAGACCAGGTCCCAGTTGTCGTCAAGTGTGGCGCGCTCCAGGAACGACTCCACCCTGGATCGGTGCACGGTGACGACTTTGCGCCCCACGACGCCGTTGACCAGGTCCGCGTTGCGCTGGCACACACCGCTCGCCTTGGCATCGAATTCGACAAGGTCAACGGTTCCGGCGCCCCTGCTGCCGCTCTCCACACCGAGCGACCCTGAGCCGGCGTACAGGTCAAGGACCCGCGCGCCGGAGATGACATCGAAGGCATCCAGCCGTGAAAACAGGGCTTCCTTGACCCGGTCCGTCGTGGGCCTGGTCAGTGACCCGGGAACACTGACCAAGGGCGTGCCACCGGCAGCTCCCGCGATGATCCTGCTCATGCCGGGCACTTCCTGTTCCGCGCCGCCGTGCCGGCTGTCGCCGCGTTATCCGCGTTATCCGCGTTCAAGGAACGCCTCCTTTTCGGGATTGAGGTATCCATCGATGGCGTGCGCCAGCTGCGGATGCTGCTGAAGGGACGGATCCGAACCCACGATCTTCTGGGCGTCCTCCCGTGCCTTTGCTATGACGTCCTCATGCTCCAGCACTCTGAGGAGTTTCAGCGTGGACCGGACACCTGACTGTGAGGCGCCAAGGATGTCCCCTTCACGCCTCAGCTTCAAGTCTTCCTGGGAGAGTTCAAAACCATCAGTGGTGGCGGCCACTGCGTCCAGCCGGCGACGGCTTGGATGGCCGGGCTCCAGGGCCGTCACCAGGAGGCACGTGCCGGGATGCCCGCCGCGGCCCACACGCCCACGGAGCTGGTGGAGTTGGGAAATACCGAAACGGTCGGCGTCGAGGATCACCATGAGGGTTGCATTGTGGACATCGACGCCCACCTCAATGACTGTGGTGGAGACCAAAAGCTTGGTCCGGTTGGCCGTGAAATCAGCCATGGCCGCCGACTTCACCCCAGGGTCCTGGCGCCCGTGAAGCGGAGCCAAGGGCACGCCAGCCAAGGCCGGCTCCTGCTGGAGCTGCTCGACGACGGACGTCACCGATGCGAGCTCGCGCGCCGCGCCGCCCTCTTCCAGGTCCGCCGCAGTTGGTTCCGCTTCTCCGGGACTGAAGTCGCCGTCGTCGTCAGTCCCGATTTTGGGGCAGACAACATAAACCTGGTGCCCGGCGTCGATCTCCTCCCGCGACCGGGACCAAATGCGGCCTACCCAGCCCGGGTTCTCGGCGAGGCCCACCACGTGGGTGGAGATGGGGGCCCGGCCCGCGGGCAGCTCATCAAGCACAGACGTTTCGAGGTCCCCAAAAACTGTCATTGCCACGGTTCGGGGAATGGGGGTGGCTGTCATGACCAGCAGGTGGGGCGGTTTGCTTGCCTTCGCCCGCAAGGCATCCCGTTGCTCGACGCCAAACCGGTGCTGCTCGTCCACGACGATCAGGCCGAGATCATAGAAGGACACGTTGCCGCTGAGCAGGGCGTGGGTGCCGATGACGATCCCGGCCGTACCGGAGGCCGCGTCCAGCATGGCCTGCTTGCGGGCCGCAGTGGGCATGGATCCAGTCAGGAGCGTTACCTGG
Organism: Arthrobacter sp. R4; assembly: GCF_051365025.1. Classification (NCBI taxonomy): domain Bacteria; kingdom Bacillati; phylum Actinomycetota; class Actinomycetes; order Micrococcales; family Micrococcaceae; genus Arthrobacter; species Arthrobacter sp. R4. The sequence continues at coordinate 54,562 of NZ_JBLWIJ010000033.1, read as the reverse complement.
ACGGCGTCGCTGCCCAATCCGCCAAGAAGCCCGTCCCGGGACAGCGGGCCCAAGGTGCGCCTGATCGATTCGAAGTGCTGGGCGGCGAGGACTTCGGTGGGGGCGAGGAGGGCTGCCTGGCCCCCGGCGTCGACCACCTGCAGCATGGCCCGGAGTGCAACGACGGTCTTGCCCGAACCCACCTCGCCCTGCAGGAGCCTGTTCATGGGGCCGTCCTGGGCAAGTTCGGTTGAGAGTGTCTTGCCGATGGAGGCCTGGCCGGCAGTCAGGGTAAACGGGAGTTGCCGGTCGAAGGCAGCGAGAAGGCCGTCCGGGACAGGACGCCGGGCGGTGGCCTCTTCGGCGGCCAACTGGGCCCGGCGCCTGGCCAATGCCGACTGCAGGACCAGCGCTTCCTGGTAGCGGAACCGATCCCGGGCACGCTGCCAGTCCGCCGTGGATTCCGGTGCGTGGATCAGCCGGTATGCCTCAGCGACCGGCAGGAACTTTTCCCGTGCCGCAACAGCAGGCGGAATTGGGTCCGGCAGCGCGTCGAGGTCGGCCGTTTCGAGCAATGCCCGCACAACTTTCTGGATGGCCCAGCTGGTGAGTTTGCCCGTGGCCGGATAGACCGGAATGGGCATCAGGGCCAGCGACTCCGGGTCCTTCCCCTGCGTGAAGGGGTCCTCGTCCAGCAAAAGGAAATCGGGATTCGTGAGCCCCAACAAGCCACCGTAGCGAGTGACTTTGCCGGAGAACAGTGCCCGCCGCCCCTGCAGCAGCTCAGCCTTGGCGCGGTAACCGTTGAAGAAGCTGACCTTGAGCGTGCCTGGGACTTTGCCGCGGTAATCGCTGCCCCCGACCAGCCGGAGCCCCGGCGTTCCGTCGTCGTCGGAAATCACGACGTCGGTAATGGTGCCGCGGCGTGCCTTCATGGAACGGGTGCTGTTGGACACCACCCGGGCTATCAGAGTGACGTCCTCATCCAGGGGAACCTCGCTGATAGGGGTCAGCTCGCCCCGGTCCAGGTACCGCCGGGGAAAGTAGTTCAGCAAGGCACCGACGGTATTCAGGCCAAGGTGTTTCTCGATGACGCCGGCGGAGCGTCTGCCGACGAGGCGTCCTAGGTCAAAGTCGAATTCAGCGTTCATGCCCACTGGAGTTCACCGGGTCGGTGTCAGGGTCTCTCGGCAGGGCGAGCTCGCTGACCGTGATCTGCGTGGGATCCCCCAAGGAACGGATGAGCCGGACCGCCAGTTCTGCATCCGGTACGTGGACGTGGACGCGCCAGCGGTAATTGCCGTCAGCCTCAGCCGAAGAACCCACCTGGCTCATGATTACGGACTCGCCGATCTCATCGAGCCGCTGCCGCAGGGTGGCCGCGTTGAGCGGCGAGAGGCTGATGGTGCACATGACTTCCACGCCGTCGTCGTCAGGCATGCTGGTGTGAATATGAGGGTCCTGGACGTCGTAGCCGTGCAGCCCGTCAAGGAGCTCGCTTTGCAGTTCCTCCCCCAGGACGGCGGATCGGAGGCAATCCAGGATGAGGAGCATTCCCACACCGCCGGCGTCCACGACGTGCGCCGCCTGCAGGGCGTCCAGCTGGTCCTCCGTGCGGATAACTGCCGCCAGGGCGCCCTCAACCGCGGCGTCCAGCGACAAGCCAAGAGCGTGGTTGCTGTCGTCACCGTTTTGACCGGCATCCACCGCGGCAGCAGCACGGGCGGCAGCTTCCATAACTGAGAGCATGGTCCCGGGGACGGGGTCGCTCAATGCTGACCAGGCCCTGATCTGTGCCCGGTTGAGGGCGGCGGCAAGCAGGGTGGACGTCAGCCTGGTGTGGCCGGCCAGCGGCTCCGCGGCTGCGCACAGAAAGACGGAAAAGAGTGTGCCCGAATTGCCCCTTGCCTGCTCCAAGGCCGCCTGTCCGGCCATTGCCAGGACAGCTCCGACGTCCGCCTGTCCGGCGTCCGGCTGCCGGGAATCCAGGCTGGTGCTGCCGTTGCCCGGCCCGACGCCTTGGAGCGCGCGGGAGGCCGCCCGGACTGTGAGATAGAGGTTGGTGCCGGTATCACCGTCCGCCACGGGGAAGATATTGATGGCGTTAAGGCGGTCGCTGTGGTTGCCAAGAGCCGTTTCAGCCTTGCCCAACCACCGCTTCATCGCTTGCGCGTTGGCGGCAACCTTAGTGTGCAAAGTGATCCCATCCCCCGGTGTCCGCGGCGTGGCCTGCAATTTTGATGCCCGGGCTTTCGCTTTCTCCCAAGGCTTGTACTGAGCCTATCGCAGTGAATCCGGGAGGCACCTGAACGCCGGGAGGGAATGTGGCCAGGAGTCCGTGGTCTTCTCCTCCGGCCAGCACCCACTCCATGGGGTCAGCATTGAGAAGGTCCGACGCCGGTTCCAGCCCTTCGGACAGTTGGCGAAGCGCCTGCGGATCCAGGTCCAGGACGACGCCGCTGGAGCGGGCGAGGCGGGCCCCGTCCCGGAGGAGCCCATCGGAGATATCCAGCATCGCCGTTGCGCCGCCTGACCGTGCCAGCGGACCTGCGGCAAGAGGAGGCACCGGCCGGCACTGAAGTGCCACCAGTTTGCGCTGTTCCGGAGCCAGGGACTCTATGCCTGCGTCCGACTCCAGGAGGGCGAGCCCAGCCGCCGCCCGCCCCACCGTACCGGCAAGTGCCAGCACATCGCCGGGGCAGGCTCCAGATCTCAGCACCGGCGATCCGCCGCTCAGGGTGCCCAGCACAGCGACACTGACCGAAATCTCCCGGCCACGGCCGAGGTCACCGCCGGCAACAGAACAGGAGTCGGCGCCCAGCTTCCGGATTCCGGCTGCCAGGCCATCGGCAAGATCCTCCACCCAACTGACCGGGGTGTCCCGCGGAAGGGTGAGGCTGACCACCATGGACGTTGCTGTGGCGCCCATGGCATTGATATCGCTGAGGTTTTGGGCAGCAGCCTTCCAGCCCACGTCAAAGCCGGTGGTGCGGTACCCGTTGGGCCACTGAAGCCGGAAGTCCTGGTCCTGCACCTGGGTGTCGATGCTGATGACCGTCCGGCCGTCCGGGGCGGCAACGATCGCGGCGTCGTCCCCCGGACCCAACAGCGTGGCAGCGGCATGGCGGCTGTCCATCGCCAGCCGGGGGAATATCCGGGTCAGAAGATCGGACTCGGACAGTTCCGCGACAGTCACGGCCTCTCCAGGGGCGGCTTTCTGAGGCGCAGCTTCTTCGGGCAATGCCTTTTCAGGCAGGGCTTTTTCGGTGGGGGCATTCCCAGGCACAGCATTTACAGGCACGCCACTACGCTACAGCGCAGCACCGACATTCGTTGCCGGTGCCGTGTGGCCCATCCTGTCGCTCTAAGGCTCAACGCCCAAGCAATAACGTGCACGGAGCTTCCCAGTGCCAGCCCGCTGGAGCAGCATGGACGCTTGCAGCGCTCAACGTGTTGTCGGATACGCACGCCGCACGGGCAGCGTCCACCCCCATGTTCCAGGTAGGCCCCACTTGTCGGGTGGTGGTGGGCGGAAGATAGTTAATCAGCAGGAACGCCAGCATCAGAGCGGGGGCCGCCAACCCTGGTTTCCATCGGCCCTTGGATCGTTCAGCAACAACAAGACAGGCAATGGGAGCAAGAGTAAGGAGAAACATTGACGGCGCGGCCGCGTACCGGAAAAAGTAGAACCTGCCCAGCCAGTCGTCTACGGTGAAATCGGCGTATTCAAAGGCCGGCTGTGCGTTCACAACGATGGCCGCTGTCCAGCACGCTACGGCAGCTCCGAAGGCATACGCTGCGGTTATTTTCCATCGCCAACGGCCAAAAATCAGGATATAGCAGAGGACGCCCGCCACGAGAAGTACCGGGATCACCATCGCGAAGCCACCAAAAGCCACGATAGCCGAGGCAACTGTCCGATGATCGGACTCCCAGAGGGAGCCGATCCCTTGCAGGACGAAACCATAGAGTACGGAAAGGGGCTCTATCGATTCTTCTTGTTGGGGCACCGGCGTTCCGTACCTCGGGACTGCGGAGGTCACCAGTAGCTGGAGTGCCACGCCCAGGATAAGCCCCGCAGGAGCCCAGAAGTTCTTGCGCCAGAAGATTGCCCAAATCGCGAGTGGCAGAAACAATCCGGTGATGATTTCGCTGGTGGCCGTAGCCAGGGCAGCAACCAGGAGGAGTGCCTTGGCGTACAGCCTGCTCGGCTCGTACAGCAGTAGCCATGGGGAGAGGAACAGCAGGAACCAGTGGAGGTTTGCCGCATTACCAAGGACTTCCAGGGGACCAACGGGTAGGAAGCCGGGAATGATGGCGAGCATCAGGCGGAGGGGCCAGGGCTGCACCAGCGCGCGGGACAGGAAAAACACAGCTACTGAGATACCTGCGACGACCATGCAGCTCAGCAACGACATCATCGTTCCGTAGTAATCGATGGGCGCAACGTTATAGGCCACACCGGAAATTACCCTGGGAACTACGTGAAGGTAACCGGAATACGGCTCGGGAATGCTCCTGAATGAACCGAGGGACACGGTTTCCCGCAGGAACACAGCCGCGTCTTCAGCCCACAAGGTGCCACGGGTCACCTCCGGGAGCCGCAGCCACAGAACGAAAGTCAGAACAACGATTGCGCCGCCCAGGGCGGCCATCCGGACGCCGTGCCGGAGCAGAAACGTTGGCGCCGTCCGCGGTTTGGCCACGCGTCGCGCGGGAGGCCTGTCAATTTGTATGGTCATGTTTTCCGTAGTAGTTGGCTAGGGCAGAGGCTGGCGAGTTCAGCCTCTGGAATCTTACGGGACGGACCCACTAGTTCGACAAGCCGACCAGAACTACCCGGTGGCTGGACATTCAATTCACGGCGTGCGCAGTTCCTGACAGGGAATTTGCACTTGGGCAAACTTCCAGGCGGCAGGAGCGGTGGAGGCTGGTGCCGCTGTGAGGTTGGGGTCGTTTTCACACGCGGAGCGGGCCGCGCCAACGCCTGCGGCCCACTCGGGGCCAAGCTGACGCACCGTTGTAGCCGGGAAGTAGCTAACAAGGAGGAACGCGACGAACATTCCCGCAACTGCTGTGGCAGTACCGCGTCCGATGTGGCCTCGTTCCTGGGCCGCTGCCAAAGCCAGTGGCAGAAGCACGAGGAGAAACATGGCGGGGGCCGCGGCATACCGTATGTAGCCAAACCCAGTGGCCCAATCCGCTTCCGTGTACATGGCGTAGGTGAACATCGTGTTTCCGCTGAGGACGACCGAGGCGGTCCAACAAAGGGCGGAAGCGGCAAAGGCGCCGGCCGCGGCAATCTTCAAGCCGGACCGCCCTGTTATCAGCGTGTAGGCGAGCAACCCGAGAAGCAGTAAGGCCGGGATAACCGATGACCAGGCTCCGAACATTACGATATTGGATGCCAGAGTGCGGCTGTCCGCGTGCCAGATGGAGCCGATGGGCAACAGTCCGAACCCGAGAACGACAGACCAGGGGTCAGCAGCATCGGTGGGCGATGCTCCGCTGAACCTGGGCTTGGTCAGGGCTGTAAAGACCTGCAGACACACCCCCAGCAGCAGTCCCGCAGGTGCTGCAAAATGACGGCGCTTCACGGCTGCCCAGACAGCGAGGGGTAAGAACATGCCCGTGATGATTTCACTGGTGGCCGTCGCCAAGGCCACTGTAAACATGGCGGCGGACCCAAGACGCGATTTTGGTCTATAGAGCAGCAACCAAGGCGCCAGCCATAGCAGGTACCAATGCAGGTTAGCTGCGTTGCCAAGCACTTCTTGAGGTCCCACGGGCAGCAACACAGGGATTGCGGCCAGGACAAGGCGTACTGGCACCGACCCAGTCAAAGAGCGGGAAAGGTGGAAGACGCCCACAGAGACGAGCGCAACCACCAGGCAGCTGAGAAACGATGTCGCCACCGCGTATCCGTCGAGTCGGACCGCCGCGTGCGCTATGCTCGCCAGGATCCGCGGAACGACGTGGAGATAGCCGTCGTAGGGCAGTGGAATGCTACGCAAGTGCCCGTTGCTCAGGACGTCCCGCAGAAAGACACCACCGTCTTCAGCCCAGACTGTCTGCCGCGTTGTGGCGGGTAGGCGCCACCATGTGACCAAACTAGTGACCGCCACGGCACAACCCCAAGCTAAGGCTTTGGTAACCCGGGTCGCTGGGACGGGCGTCGAAGCGGTCTCCTGCGCAGCCATATCGGCAGGGGGAAATCCGTGAATTGTTTTAGTCATTTGGTCAGTAGTTTATAGCCCTGCAACCCAACTGGGTGACTCCAGCAGAGAGGGATGACACGGCCAGCCCCCATGTGCAGACAGTGTATTTGCCGCGCAGGCCCAGGGGGATGGAAATTGTGTATCCATGGTTTCCCGACACTGCCATCACTTTGTTTACATCTGGCCTGGGGACATCGGCGGTGAAGGCGAGACCCCGGGTGGTGCCGTCCGGGGCCGTCACGTACGCGTGCACGGGTGTGCTGGCAGAATCGAAGGCCGGGTCGTACGCCCAGCCTTTGGAGACAAGGACGGCTCCGGCAACTCCGGACTCAACTACAACCGAGTCAAGCACGCCAACAGGGGCTGGTGTCGCAGGAACGTCAATGCTCCGGCACCCCAGGAGGCTGTTGCCTTCCGCCATGGGGCTGACAGAGATTCCGTAGGCGCACACGCGGTAAGTACCCGCACCACGAATTTCAACAAGTGAGTCAAAGCCGTGGTTGCCCGTGATTCCGAGTGCCCCGTTCACGTCGACCCGCAGACGATCCGAGGTGAATGCCTGGCCTTTGACGCTTCCATCGGGTGCCGTGACGTAGACATGCACTGGGATGGAGGCCAGCGGGGAGCCAAGGTCTGCCGTCCAACCGGCGACCGACAGGTAGGCTTTCGTGTCAACCTTGCGCAGGGAGACGCTATCCACGAATCCGACAGGCGCTGGAGTCGCCGGCACCAGGATTTCCTTGCAACCAAGGAGGCTGTTGCCTTGCGAGAGCGGGGCGACAAAGAGGCCATAGGCACACGCGGTATAACGGCCGCCCTGTGTCACCGGCGTGCTCAGGCTGAATCCATGGGCTCCGGAAATCGAAAACACGGAGTTGACGTCCGGGCGGGAGCCGTTCGCAGTCAGTGCGTGGGCACTCTGGCCGCTGGGGCCGCTGAGATAAATGTGCACGGGGATGCTGGCAGAGGAAGCGCCGGCATCGAAAGCCCAGCCCCGAGCCTTGAGAACACCCTTTCCGGATTCCACGGCGTAGCTGAATGAGTCAAACACACCCAGCGGCGGCGGCGACGCCTCCGCTGTCACCGTCCTGCAGCCAAGGTATGTGTTTTCGACGCTTCCCATCGCGTACACGCACACCCGGTACGGTCCGGCCGCGGTGACGTCAAAAGTCTTGGAGTAACCATGCTGACCGGTCACCTGCATCACGCTGTTAACGTCCGGCCGCGGCTGGTTCGCCGGCACTGCGTAGCTGCGCTCCACTCCGTCAGGTGTCTTCAGGTAGACGTGCACATCGCTTGATTCCGCCGGTTTGGCACCATCGTATGCCCAGCCCCGCACCACCAGCTTCACCGCCGTGCTGTCACGCTGCAGCTCTACGGCATCGATAGCGCCGATACCCGGCGCGCCCGGAGGACGGAGCGTCACGGTCGCCGAGGTGTCACTCACCGAATCTATGGTCACCTTCGTCCCCGCATGGGTCTTGAAGGTTGTGCCGGCCTGCCACGCCTGGGTGGAGCTGTAGTTGCCGCTGATGGGAAAAGTCGAAGGAGGCAGCAATATGGACGAGTTTCCCGAACCCTGCTGCGAGATCTTCACGCCCCGGTTCCCGCCAATGGCCTTGCCCACGTCGTATCCGACGGGTGCCCTCAGTTCCAGGTAGTAGACCTCGCCCGATTTCGGGTCTGTGAACTTGGCGGCGCGGGCTGCACCCGTCCCGGCCCACGGCTTAAGCGTCAGTGACTTTGTTGCGGTGACAGTGCCGGCGTCGGCAATCTCGTTGCCGTTGCCGAAGCGTCCCATCTCCCAAAACGGGGCACCAATGGCCGGCATGAAGTCGTAGTGCGAGATGCCCATGACATCCAGGTTGTCGCCATAGGTTTTGATGCTGCATGACGAATCCGCGAATCCCCCGTACGGTCCCGGGGCGACGTCGGAGATCCCGCTGCCGCACTGGAGGCTGTTCGCGTGGTCAAGCCCCAGAGCGTGTCCGAATTCATGTGTCAGGACCGGCGTGCTAAGCCTGCCGTTCTGGGGCATGATGATCCGGCCGCCCACCGACCCGTTGCTGAAAGCCATACCGGCGGCGCCATTGGTCAGATAGGCGCCCGGAATGTACATCACCAGCGCGGTGTAGGACGTCTGCGTCCATCCCAGCTCGCGCGAGACGATGTCAACGATTTCGTTGGGCGACTGGGTGGAGCGCGCCGCCGACGGCCGGGCCGTCTCGGCCTTGATCAGCGACATGTTCACCCTGCCCACAGTCTGCGTTGACCAGTACGCGCTTGCCGCACTCAGGGAAGCCTGGGCGGCCGCCATGGGAACGGCAGCGTTGGTCTCCTCTACCGTTTTGTCGGCAAGCTTCACCGTCACGAGGGTCGTCTTGATGGTCCCCGCCAGCGGCTGGTCAACATACGTGTATTCCGATTCGATGTGCCGTGGAGGAACGTCGGGGCGGACAAAGTCGTCCACCGGCACAGGACCCGGATCCGCCACAGCGGAAACGCCCGCCGGCACGGACAGATCAGCCGGCGCCGCAAACGCGAACTGGGGAAGGGCTGACGACAGCACGATAACGGACACGGCCAGGGCCGTCCGACGCAGAATATTCAAGAGTGCTCGCTTAGGGGTGAGACCAGAAGTGATGCAGTCATCCTAGGGGAACCACGGGCATCGCGGGGATACCTGCGCAAAAACTGATCCAAGCCTTTGATTAGGCGAATCCAAGGATTGGCGCAGCAAACGGTAAATGGAGATGATGGGTTGATGCGCCCCGCCCCTTTACCCGCACCAGCCATGCCCATCCCGACGGCGTACAGCAGGGCTTCCGGTGCAGTAGTGGCCGTTATCGCTGTGGGACTCTGCTTGGCGGCGTGTTCCCCGGTAGTGGATGTTACCGCGGCGCAGGACGCAGCCAACCCCGCCTGCGCACCCATGATGGTGGCACTGCCTGATGCCATCGGGGACGCGGGCCTGCGGAAAACAAACAGCCAGGCAACCGCTGCGTGGGGCGACCCCTCGCAAGTGATCCTGCGTTGTGGCGTCAACGTTCCGGGACCGACGACGGACCGCTGCGTCAGCGTCAACGGCGTGGATTGGGTCATCAAGGAGGGGGACACCGCGTGGACCCTGACTACCTTCGGCCGCGAACCAGCCACCGAAATCCTCCTGACCAAGGATCAGGAGGCCGTTAGTTCCGCGACAGTCCTTGCTGACTTGTCGGCCGCGGCGGCAAAGATCCCCGCCACAGGGAACTGCGTCGGGCAGGAAGAGCTGAAGAACCTGCCGTCCACCCAGTAGGTCCCGATGAGCCCGGCCACCGGAACACCACCGTCCCGGCGACATACCGGCTCCGGAACCCAGCAGCCCGTTCCCTCTGGGCTTTCCGCCAAAGGTTTCAGTCGCGGGGTCACGGTGAAGCACTACGCCGCTGTCGGCTACGAAGCGACGGTCAACTGTTCTTCAGGCACAGCCCTACGCTATCGCATGGGTTGACATCCCAACACCGCACCGGCGCATAGACTTGCAGAGTGCAGCTGAAGGGGACCATCGCCGTGAAGATTCTTGCCGGCACCCTCTTTGGTCTGTTTGCTCTGTGGTTCACCGCATGCTTGTTTCTGTTTTGCTTCAACTCGCCGGGGTCGCCTGCACCCCGGGTTGATGCGGTCATCGTTCTGGGCGGCAGCAGCGAGGAACGCCTGCCCGTTGCCCAAAGCTTCGCCGCGGACGCGGGGGAACCGGTTTTGGTTGTGTCCTGGACGGATACCCCGGGCAACGTCTCTGCGGATAACTTTTGCCGGGGTACTTCCTTCCCCAGTTCGTCGTTGATCTGTTTCCGTCCCGTTGGTATGGACACACGCGGAGAGGCGGAGGTGATCGGGAAGTTGGTAAAAGCCAATGGCTGGACCTCCATAGCCGTGGTTACTTCCTCCTATCACCTGCCCAGATCAGGAACGCTCATCCAACAATGCACTGACGCCAAAGTGAACATGGTGGCTTCCAAACCCGACCTCGATTCCTTCCAATGGCTGCGTCGTTTTGTGATCGAAACCGGCGGCCTGATTGACGTGAATCTACACCCGGAGTGCACGCCCAAGAGCCAGTGATGCAAGAATTGACGGTGTCGGTTGAGTCATCGGCAGTTTGGTTGATGCACTCCAACAGCCATAGCCCGAGCACGTGAGGAGGAGCAAACTATGGAGGAATCTGAGGACGCTCCGCCCTTGATCGCCGCTCCGCGCCATTTGAGAAGACGGAACTTTCACCCCGACATACCGGACGCTCTACTAGTCCGCGGTCTGGATCCGTTGCCGCAGCCGGCGTCCCGTGCCCGCGAACCCTACCGGCAGGGTGGAACCGTGTCGGCCCGAGTCCGGGCATTTGGACGCAAACGGGCCGTTGCATTGTTCGTCGTGATGTTTGTCACAATCAGCATTCCCTTACTGCTGTTTGCCTTGATTCTTGCGGGCTAAGGAGAACAAGCTTGAAATGGGGCGATGCCCATGGTCCATCTTCGGTAATGCAGGAGACTCCGATGCAGCGAATTACGGGCTGTTCCCGTAGCATTATCGCCGACGTCCACAATTTTCGGGGGAATATCTATGCCCAGCATCATGCCTATCTTCGGTACCAGACCGGAGGCTATCAAGATGGCTCCGATCGTCGCTGCATTCCATGAGTCAGACATTTTTAACTGCGTTGTGACCGTCACCGGCCAGCATCGCGAGATGCTGGACCAGGTTAACGAACTGTTCGGCATCGTGCCGGATCATGACCTGAATATCCTGAAGCAGCGGCAATCGCTCTCCGCAATCATGACGCGGACCATCGACGGCTTGGACCAACTCTTCGCCGAGAAGAAGCCTGACGCAGTCCTCGTCCAGGGCGACACGACGACGTCCACTGCGGGCGCCATCGCCGCCTTTTATCACGGCATCCCCGTTGTGCACGTCGAGGCCGGGCTTCGGAGTGGCGACCTCTTTTCGCCGTTCCCCGAAGAGGCCAACCGCAAGATAACGAGCCAAATTGCCAGTCTCCACCTTGCTCCGACCAGTGTCAGCCGGGCCAACCTCCTCGCCGAAGGCATTGACGCCAGCGACATTGTGGTCACCGGCAACTCGGTCATTGATGCACTCCTGACCACCGTCGGCAAACAGATCCCTTTTACTGACCCTCAGCTCGAAGAACTCGCGTGCAGTGGCCGCAAGATTCTGCTGGTGACCACTCATCGGCGTGAGAATCAAGGAGACGCGATGCGCGGAGTGGGCCGGGCTTTGGCTCGTATTGCGGACGCGGAGCCTGACCTGATGATCGTTTTGCCGGCGCACAAAAATCCCGTTGTGCGCGAAGCGGTGCTGCCCGCGCTCGAAGGCAAGCCGAATGTCATTGTCACGGAACCCCTCGCTTATGGCGAATTTACCCGTATGCTCTCTTTGGCGCACATCGTCCTGACAGATTCGGGCGGAGTGCAGGAAGAAGCACCGAGTCTCGGCAAGCCTGTTCTGGTGATGCGGGATAACACCGAACGTCCCGAGGCGGTCGACGCCGGAACGGTGACTCTGATCGGAACCGACGAAGAACGTATCTTCAAGGAGGTTGACCGGCTCCTGCACGATCAGACCCACTTCAATTCCATGGCCAACGCAGTTAATCCCTACGGGGATGGTAAAGCATCTGAACGCACCGTCGCGGCGGTGGCGCATCTGCTAAAGGTCGGAGACAGGATCGCCGAATTCGGTCTGTGACACACAAGAAGCCCGGCGGCCCTATTGCCGGGCTTCATGCATTTGGACCGGGGTAGAGACTGGAGAACTTTTAGTGCCGATTAATTTTGACCTCATGCGGGAAGCTGTAGCACGCCAACTTCCCTACGCCGCGGATGATACGGCTCGATCGCGCGCGGAAGAGTTCTTCAATAACGGAGAAATTGTAAGCACCAGATTCGGAAATCTAGCCTTCAACCGTGGCGAAATCTGGGATGACACAACGAAACGTTCGCAGGCGCGATTTGTTCACGGCTTCCTATTCTTCTCGGACTGGCACGGGACAGTCCTCAGTGATCCGCACGCGTCCCCGGACTATGCGGCTTTCGCCTTGGGGGTCCTCCGCAATTGGGCAGAAAACTACGGAGATGGCACGCGGATCCCCGAGGTCTCGCATCATGACGAGACCACGGCCCAGCGGCTTATCCAACTGACTGCGCTGCTCCTGCGGCTCAGGGAACTCGTAACCAGCGACGACTACAGTTGGCTTTCGGCTCTGGCCTTGGAAACCGCTCGTCTGCTGGCGACGGACGAATTCCATGCCACCGGCAACAACCACGGAATGTTCCAGGACATCTCTCTGCTGTATTTTTCGGTGATGTGCGACTTCGCCTCGCCGGAGGAGCGCGAGGGGTTCTTTGAGACGGCTACGTCGAGGTTGTATTCATACTTCTCGACATCGTTCACTTCGGACGGTGTTCACATCGAAAATACTCCGACCTATCACCTGATGGTGTCCAAGTACGTCTACGGCGTACTGGAAATTCTGTCCCAGACGGGGCACGCTCATGCTGACTACTACAGGTCGCTGCTTCGGAATGCAGCCATGTATGCGACGCACGCAGCGATGCCGAACGGAATGTATCCGCCAATCAGCGATACCACCCAGCAACTGGAGATTCGCGCGGCCAGGCAGAATATCTTTGACAGTGAGGAATTTGCCTATGCTGCGTCCGCTGGACGTCTAGGCTCAAAGCCCTTACAAAGAACTTTGGTCTTGCCCGACTCCGGATATGCGATCTATCGAAGCTCATGGGGAGATCCCCAAGCAACCTTCGCCTTTTTCAGCGCAGCGTATAACGCGAACTACCACAAACATTCCGACGACCTGAGTCTGTTTCTACGCAGCGGCGGAATTGATCTGCTGTCTGAGGCTGGACCGTACGGCTACGACTACAAGGATCCACTGACCAAGTACGGCTACTCGTCCTACGCACACAACTGCATCGTTGTTGACGGCATCTCCCTGCCGCGTACCGACGCGTCAGCTCACCTCACCACTCTGGAGGCGGATGAGGTGCGCGAGGATGGTTTCCGCGTCACTGGGCGCACGCAACGGTGGCGGGATACATCTCATTCCAGGACCGTCAGCATTGAGGAGCGAGAAGGAACTCCGCACATTGATGTCTCGGACATAATTGAAAGTCAGGAAGAACACACCTACGAACTCCTCTGGAATCTCGGCACTGATGTTGAAGCAGTCGTCCACGGGCAGGGCTTTGAGTTGTTCCACGATGGCCGGAAGGTCATGGATCTCCAATTTGATGCGAATGTCCCCACCAAGGTTTCACTCCACAAAGGAGAAGAACGGCCTAAGCCCCTCGGTTGGAGATTTCCGCGCTTCGGCGAAGCCGTGCCGGCTCCGGTCATTAAAATCTCGTTCGATGGCAACCGTGCTCAGCTTCAAACCCGCATCCGTTTCGCAGATTTTAACTATCTCGACCGAGGACTGAACGACAGTTCGAATGGCTGGCGTCGCAGCAGCGGAAGCGTGGGTTTGAACTACCTTTCGGTACCGGCAAGCTCATTGGCGGGGCAAAGCAAGCTCGCCGTCGTCTTTACTGCCATCCACCAGCCGGGTGACTTCACTTTCAACTACAAAAAATCCGTTGACACCTCCGGTGTCCATGCCCTGTACATCCTTGACGACTTCGGAGACCAGGGATCCTATTACTTAGCTGACCACGGGGACATAGCGATTTTTGACGCCACACAAGCCCTAATTGCTCGTGAACTGGACCACCTTGGGCTCACCGCCAAGGACCTCATAACCGCGGGTTCGTCCAAGGGTGGCAGCGCAGCCATACTGCATGGCATTGCAGCCGGGGCTGGACGCATAATCGCCGGAGCACCACAGGTCAAGATCGGCTCGTTCCTCCAGGGGCCGCACCCCAACATACTTGGATTCATAATGGGCGACACCAGCGCGGGCTCGGTAAGAGCTCTCGATGCGGTCGTCTTTGAGGCCATCGACGACATGCTCGAGACGACTCGACTGTCAATTCTTGTGGGCGAGGCAGACCATCACTACAAGAATCACGTGCTGCCGCTGAAATCGTACGCTGAGAGCCAACATAAGCGCCTGGACGTCACAGTTCTACCGGGCCTTCCCCACGCCGAAATCGGAGCTGTTTACCGGCAGTTCCTCACTTCGAGGATTCAACATGAGATTGCTGAAGCAGGCGACGGGGCAGTCCCGTTTGTTTTCCGGCGATCCGACATCGATTCGGCAGCGCTAAGCCTTGATGTCCTTATGCCAGCCGGTTGGGAGCTTGCATCCCGCCTGTACTGTGGCTCCGAGCCTGTTGCGCGGACCCCTTACGGCTCTGACAGCAGCGCGCTATGGAACGAAATGCCCGCCGGTCGGTATCGGGCCAGGGTATTCGTGAGAAACCCCGAGGACGACATCGTTCGCGCTTTCACCACGCCGTGGGTGACGCTCCCCTGACAGCTCCACGGTCACGGCGGCTAGTATGCCGACGTGGTAAGTGCCAAGTTCTGTACCTGCGGCATGGATAGCTTGACGATTGTCAAGGACTGACCGTCCGGTCCCTTCTCGGGGGCCGGCACCGCCGTGAGTGAGGCGCCAGCAGGCATGCCAGCAAAACGGAGCACTAGAGTCTGTCCGCTGCGCCGCAGGATCGCCCGGTCAGTGCCCAAACTTACCGAGGCGTCAGTGACCCACTGCCACACAAGGTCCAAAGGTTTATCCGAGCGAACGGCATCCTTGATGACCATGGCCGACTGTCCGTGGTTAACGGTGCGGGTTGCCAGGGTCGCGCTCGGGAACGCCTGCCGCAGGTCCGCTACAGCACTGGACGTAGTGGGCATTGTCACGGGCGCGACTGCAGTTGTTGGCTGGTTGGTGCCTGCTACCATCAAGGTCGAGTGGGCGGATGTCCCCGGCTTCCAGTACGTCCAGCGTGTCGGATCCGAGTAATAGCCTGGGGTCGCTCCGTCCGGTATGCCGGGATCGACTGACCACTGCACCCCACGGCGAAAGAAGGAGACTGTTCCCAGATCAAGATGGGCGTGGTTGGCGCTGTTCACGCCGCCTTTGAGCGTCGCTGTACTTGCCGGAAGATGGAGGGCGACAAATCCGGTCTGCGGGTAGACCGAAGACTTCTTGGGAGGCAACGCACCTGCCGGCGAACCCCACCACATGAGATACGCATCAGGCTTCTGCCTGAACTTTTCGGCCACCCAGGCCCCGACGGCAGGGTCTTTCCGAACATGTGCGTCCCAGGCGGGCATCAGCGGACTGAGCTCGGCTGGACTGGCGTCGGCGAATGGCGTTGGCCGGTTGTCTGGATCGGTGCTGTTCATCGCATAGCCGGAAACCTTCGCCAGCGTTGGCATGGTGACGGGCATCGTTGTGTAGGCATTAGGCAATGTGGAGTATAGAAGCGCTATTGCCCGACTTTGGTACGTCCAATATCCGGGGCCTTCCTGGGTACCACCGTCCGTGGTAATCATTCCGAGTGCCGGCTGGATGGAAGTAAGGGACTCCTTTGCAAGCGCAGCAGCCCGAGCCGGAGACTTTTTGAGAAAGACTGCGGCTGCTACAAAGTTCGCTGCGTTATGGATCGTGGCGATGTTCGTTGCTGCATCTACGAAGTTTTCGCCGTCGGCCTGCAAACACGTCTGCGGTCCGAGCCATCGAACGAGTACTGTCTCCTCCATGCCACTCGACTTTCCCCAATCGGTCGCTGTCGCCGCCGCGAGTAGCAAATGGGAGGACGACAGGGTGTCCATGCCCTCAGGGCCGGCCGAGAGTATTTGCTTGGCTTCCGAGGCAAGGACGCTTCGGGAGAGATTGTCGGAGCCTGACAGCCAGCCATATCCCAAACGGGCCACGCGCGGGACATAGGCCTCGCGAAGCTCCGCCAATGGGAAGGTCCGGGCCGACTCTGCGGCAGCGGATCGAAGCATCTGGGCGTGGACAGCCCCCAGTCCAGAATCTGCAGCCTGGCGCGAATTCGCATCCGCTACGAGTTGCTTTGACGTGCCAACGCCAGGACCGTCAGCAGGAAGAGCTGGGACGAATACGCTGCTCGCAGAGGGCAATGCACAGCCGCCAGGGAATCCGACCCAGCCTGGAGCGGCCGGAATAGGTCCTGTCCCATTTTGCAGGGTTGTCAGCCAACTCACAGATTTCAGGTCTGGCGCCGGGAGAGGTTTGCCGATCACACCCAACTGGACGGCAGCGTCAGCGGCGAGCTGCGTAGTGAAGGAACTGGTTCTTTCCTTCGAGCCAGAATAGGTGCTGAGCGTTATATGGGCAGCCGATAAGTCGCTCAGGGCCTTTGTGGCCACGTCCTGCTGGGCACTTCGAAGATCAACCAAGATGACAAGCTGTTCGGCAACTTTGCGGACTGTCGCCGCCCGCGTGGCCTCTTCCCGAACCCGCGCTGCGGCCGCGTCCATCGCCTCCTGAGTCTTCGCCAGGGTCAGCTCATCACCAGCAGCTTTAAGGGATACGGTGCCAGACGCTATTGCGTCCTTGACCGTCAGGGCATTCCTTCTGGCAAGCTCCGCCACAAAGGGACGGGCATTTGCGTAGTCTGCCCCGGCGGCATATGTGATCTGGCGCAGGACGGCACGCTGCTCGCTAAGGGTTGCAGCCGATGCGGGCCCTGCGGCCAACGCACTACTCAGAATAGCTAGCGCCGTGGCCGTCGCAGCAGGGCCAAGGGCTCTCCTTAACCAGCCCGTCGCAGCACCACCGAGGGCACTGAACAAAAACGGCTGGCTCGAAGATTCCATTGGCTTTCCCCCATTGCGGACCCGTGAAGTGCGAAGTAGACGGATCTTCCAGACTGATGCCGGCATTTTCCCCGCGCGCTGACGGGATAACCGTCGAGCACTACCAGTCTATTTCTTAAACGTCCACCGCGGCCGAAGTCTTGCGCAGTTTTGGCGAAGGATTCGCCCACGCTCATCAGCGAAAGGTACGGAGCACGGCTGCAGACGGGACGAGTTGAGCGGTTGTTCCAGGGTAATCGCCACTGTCTTTGGGCCCACAGTTCCCCATTCGCAGCGGTACCAGGCGTCCGACAAAGTAGAATGGGTGCCAATCTAACGTTGCCGGTTCCATCCAGCACCCAGCGAAAATGAGCAGATGCAGAAAATTGAAGTCGAACTCGAGAACTTTTTTCAATTGAAGGCGACAGCGAAACTTGAGGCAAGGCTATGCGCCTTCTATCTATTCCTGAACGATGAAGTGATAGAGCGAACCCCCTACACCGCTCGAGCCACACATACTTTCCCCCTAGACAAAGCTGGAGTCTATCGCGTGAAGTTATACGCCAAATCGGATTCCGGCGAAATTATCTCGGAGATATCAGAGCGTTTCCGCTTTGCAGGCTTTAGCGATGTAGCCCGTTCACCGGATAAGAAGAATGTGGCGATCGTCGGCGTGAACCGAACTTCCGGTTTTGCTGCCCATATTTTTGCGGCGCGGAATACCGTTCTATGCTTCGTCGATCCCGGCCTGGATTACGTCGGAACGGAGTTTTTCGGACGCCCAGTCGTTGGAATGGATGCGTTGCCGGGAGACGCTATTGTTGTCGGTCATGAGGCGTATGAGGCTGAATACGGCAATCTGCGGTCGTTCACCCTCTCCAACGGCGCTGTTGATATTCTTTCTAAAGAACTGCATCGGTTCAGCGTTATGGATTTGTACCGCTTGTCACGCTCGGCATATCTAGAAGGTTTCAAGGAGGGCGCCCATTACATTCAGACATTTATCTTCAATAAATTCAATTCTCGCGTTCCGTACTTAGCAACGATCGGTGAAGGGACTCGGCTTGGGATAGGTGGCATCGGTACCGTAATACATCCAGAGTCAGTTATTGGTCGGGACTGCGTCATCGCTCAGAATGTCACGCTGGGTAGTCGAGTGAGAGGGAACGGGACGCCGATAGTTGGCAACAATGTATTTATTGCCCCTGGAGCTAAGTGTTTTGGGGGAAAAATCGGTAACAACGTGGTTATCGGCGCCAATGCAGTAGTCCTGGACGAGATTCCAGACAACTGTGTGGTTGCTGGCGTTCCAGCCCGGATAATCAGCAGGGACATCTCACGCTACACCGATTACACAGCTCGCCCCAGCCGCCAATAAAGCCCTAAACCCTGTCCTGCACAAGTGATGTGCAAGACAGGGTGAGCTGTTACCCCCGTGGTCGGCCAGGGCTTGACGGGCCGTCCCCGAGGATTACATCTGTCATTGCTGACAGCACATCTCTTGAGTCGAACCGGGAGACTACATACTCCCGTGCCCTCCCCGAAGCTTGAGCCCACGAATTGTCGTCCAGCGATCCGATGAATTCGGCGAGTCCGACCGTATCGGCATGAAGCCAGCTCGTCGGATATATCTGGTCAGAGCCCGGCCACGCCAAGCTGGCAGGCAAGGCGCCAGAGGCAGCACCATCGGGCAGGGTGAGGTGGAAGGATTCGAAGTCGCTCAAAGACAGAACCACACCGATTTTGCGATACCAGGCAGCCATGTCGTCACCCTGGGCATCAAAGGTGACTGCGCCTCTAAGAAGCGGATCAGTTTCAATTCGCTGGTATTGCTCATCGTAGAAGGACATTTCCTCGGGTCGATTGGCCATCCAGGCGAAGTCTTCGGGCCGCTTACCCTTGATGAATAGCCGGTAACGCTCGTCCTGCATCCGCAGAAGCCTTAGCACGTCCAAAGCTTTGTCCAGCCGTTTGCGGGCAGGTACAATTCCCACCAACCCAAGATTGAACCTGGCGTCAGCCACTTTTTCCTGCCCAAGCCCCACCGTGTCCACCGCATTAGGAATCACACGGCTGATATCTCGTGGAACGCTGTGATCTCGGACGGCTACTTCGAGGATGTGTCTTCCAACGAAGACCACATCGTCCACATTCGCATATGAGACATCCTTTACAAAGGGTCGGAAGATCTCTTGAAGATGTAGTCGGGTGACCAAACGCTGGTTCGAAGATTTGTTCTTTGAATACCAAACGGCATTCCCGAGCGTCCATTCACAGAAGATGACATCCGCCTGGGCCAGCAGGCGACGGCTTTCGCCTTCATCGTGTTTGTTGTGATCCGCCCATTTGTCGACCAGGACGCTATGCCCCATTGCCTCAAGTTCTGAAATGATGCCGGCGGCGAATTTCAGGTCGTGGCCTGCAACCAGTACGTTTCTCGGCTTACTGACCGAACGCACCGACGGCAGCTGCTCCGGCTGCACGAGTTCCCGACGGAGACAGAGCGGGCCGTCATTATGCCGGTCGTCAATGGCCGTGAGCAAAGGCCCTCCCGATGCCGCTGAACCACGACGGGCTAGCCCAAGACCGGGAGTGTCCAGGTCGTCATTCTCAATCCCGACGGCACTCCAGGCACCAAACGTGGTGGCCGTGAGCATGTCCTCAAATACCGTTCGATCGCAATGTCCGGTTCCAGGCCAACCTATAAATGAAATTCCCTCCGCCCTTGCCAGGTCGGCTGCCTCGGCGAAACCAGACACGACCTCTACGGCTGGCTCTGGGACCATTCCGCTTTCCACGGAGTAGATCCGGACTGGTAGCACGGTCTGCATCGCGATTACTGAGGATATCTCGGGCGTCAAAGTCTCGACGAAAACCGAATACCTGGGCAGCTCCGGGGCTTCCACGATGAGGCCCGCAGCGCGAAGCACATATGCCAGCCTATGTGCCGCTGTATGCCCCCGGTGTACGTGCCTGTAGGCGAGCCAGGCGTCCCTTATCCGCGCTGACTCATTGTTCATCCACTCAGTAACCAGCAGTTCCAGTTCCTCTGAACCGTCGATGACTGGCACGAGTCCGTTCATAACATGGTCAACGCCAATGCCTTTGCCGCTCAAAACCGCCGAGCCGGAGGCGGCAACCTCCATGACGCGCCGCGAGAACATCGTCGGTGAACCCTCGACAGAGTTTACATTTATGTGCACGGGATGCGATTTGTAGGCATCGACCATCTCTATGTAGCTCAACCCACCGCGCACGTATCGGGCTAGATGGTTAGGGAATCGGTAGGGACTTTCCGGGTTTAGGTGCTGCCTGTCGTAGATCGACAACCCGTGGTTCTTTGCAACATCAAGGATCACGGCCAATTCTTCTGACCGTGCCTTATACCTGTCGCCGTAAAACGAACCAGCGTAGGCGACGGAGTGATCGTATGGGCGGCAAGACGGAACGATGTTGTGTAACCGAGGCTGGGCGTAAAAGGGAAGCGACGCTACAGTTCGCTGCCGAGGACCCGCTGCTGCTTTGTACCTGCGGATGCAGTTCGAGTCTGTCGTGAAGACGTGGTCGAAATGGGCAGCAGTGTGGCTGAATCTGTTGAAGTGCACAGGATCTTCTTTATTCCAGAAGATCGTAGGGACTCCCACAGAGTTGCAGTGTTCCAGGATGGCCCTCAAGGTGGAGAAGCGCTCGTCGTCATAGAAGCCGACCTTTTGCTTCCATTCGCCGTCAACGCCCTCCCATGCAGACTCCACCAGCAGAGCGTCCAAGGGCTGTGCATCTACCTGCTGGCGCCAAGTGTCCGGACGCAGCTCGACCATCTTGGATTCGCCCCTCATCCCCTCGAGAGTGAATTCATCGGCGATAATACCGACGGTTAGTTCCGACAACCGCCGTCCTGCTGGCGGTGCTGCACGGTTGCTGGCACGAGCGTGGGCTTCAACTGCCTTGCTGCCGGTTGACCTCCACGTCCGTTCGTCAATAGCCCATAGCCGGGCCCGTCTGCCCATGACGGCCCGACGTTCGGGATCTCGTGCTAAAACTGTGATTGCCTCTGCGAGAGAACTCGGATTTCCGGCCTCGGAGAGCAATGCCCGGTCCTGCTCGGGTCCGGCCAGATCGCGCAAAGGGGCTAGGTCGCTGAGGATCAAAGCCTTGGCGCTTGCCATGGCTTCGAGAGGCTTCAGTGGCGAAACCATTTCGGTAACCGGTAACCTTCGCCGGGGGCAAGGCATGATGTCAAAAAGGCTGACGTAATTCGGAATTTCGCCGGCCGCTACTCTACCGGCGAACTTGACGTTGGCAGCGATCCCGAGTTCAACGGCCAACCGTTTCAGTTCACGCAATTGAACGCCGTCTCCGACGATCACTACTGTCACATCTAGGCCGTCACTCAGGACAATTCTGGCCGCCTCCAGGAGATCCTCGAGGCCCTCATAGGCAACGAGGCTTCCGGCGTAGCCGACGACAGTAGTCGTGTGAGCAAGCCCAAGTTTTCGACGTAGCGATTCAAGAGCCGGCATCGGCGCAAAGGTGTCCGTGTCAACCGAATTCGGCATCAGGCTGATGACTGATGAATCAACCCCGCGTTTCACCAGTTCATCCCGTACCTGGCTTGTGATCGCCAGGACGAGATCGGCTTCCGTCGCCACCAGGGTTTCAAGTTTTAGGGCAAGTTTGTAGCGATCTGTTTCAGCCCAGAGAGGGTTATTCGATAGCTGTGTGATCTCCCAGAGACCGCGAACCTCATAGGCGAATGGAATGCCAAGCCTTCGCGCCGCCATAAGCGCAGGCAGTGCGGTTACGTAGTTTGATGCGGACTGGATCAGCGAGACCCGGTTGCGCTGGGCTTCGCGAACGTAGACGTCGACGGATTCCGTCAGATAGTAGTCAAGACGGTCGGCGGTCCAGCTTGGTCCTGGATTGAAGATATGCGCGACACCGCTGATCTCACGTTCAAAGCGTTCCTTGGAGGAAACTTCTACATCGACTTTCGAATCCCAGGGGTACCCGGGACGCGCCACGACCAACACGTCTTCGCCATTGGCCTTGAGCCCAGCGACGACACCCGCGGTTCGCGTCGCATAGCCGTTGCTGTTGAAGTAGCCAGTGCTGTGAGCGCAGTACATGATCCGGTCGCGCTCCGCCAGGTATCCAGCATTGGGTTGCCGAGGGGAGAGAAATTGCTCGCGGGTCAATAGTTCGCGCTGTCCAAGGACATTTTGCACAAGCGCAAGTTCAGAACCAGTCAGGTCTGCGAGAAGTGCGGAGTTCTCCAGAATGAACTCTGCTGGTTCCAGGATCGCTCCCCTGGTGAAGTAGTCGTGTGAAATCAGCTTGAGAGCGGCCGCCTTGGACGGATTCGCGTCAAATTCACTGATGAGGTCTTCGCGCCTGACCGGGGTAGGCACCACGGCCTTGACCGGCTTGGAAGCGGCTTGCCGGCCGCCCGAACCCCCTGGCTGCTTCGGAGACTGGACGGGCCCTACAGTCAGAGCGGGCACCGGCGGAGTAGCCCCAGCCCACATCGCCCGGTCGCCAAATGCCCGAGAGAGACTCCGTGCGGGGGCAAGGATTGCCTGCCCTAGACGAAGGCTTTTGGAGGAGCGGAGCGCTTTCAGTGTTGATTTGAGTTTGTTTCGGTCATCGTTCGCCGATTTCAGCTCCGCCATGGCGTTGTCCCGGGCCCGTCGCATGGCACGGAGGTCCTTCTCAAGAACCTCAACCCGTCGTCGACTCTTGGCTTCATGAGCCAGAAGTCGCTCATAATCCTGGATGACAGCGTCAATATCCCGCAGATACCTTTTGCGTTTGGCCAATTTCACTGTCGCCAGCTGGGCAACTTCATCTGCATACTTCAAGGCTTCACTCCGTGTCCGCGTTCGGCTTGCGAATTACTGCCAGATTCCCCGCGTGTCCAAGAATGGCTTTCCGTCAAAGACCTCCCGGTCCATTTCTCTAAATGCGTCGTGATCCACGAGGAGCAGGACTGCGTCAGCCGCACCAACAGCCATGTCCAAGTCCTGTAGCAATACATTATTAAGACCCGAAAGCTGCTTCGGCAGACGGTCCACATGGGGTTCCACAACGAGGAGTTCAGCGCCATCGAGCTTGAGGCTGAGCTTTTCGACGATGGCAACGGCCGGCGACTCGCGGAGGTCATCGATGTTGGCTTTGAACGCCAGTCCGAGGACGGCAATCTTTGGCGAGACGACACCACCCACTGCCTCTTGTACTTTTCGTACGACCCAATCGGGCTTCGAGTCGTTTGTCTCCCGTGCCTGCCGGATGAGCTGCGCCTCCTCAGGGGCCGCAGCGACAATGAACCAGGGATCCACGGCGATGCAGTGGCCGCCAACACCCGGCCCCGGCTGCAGGATATTGACGCGGGGGTGGTGGTTGGCAAGCCTAATGAGTTCCCAAACGTTAATACCAAGTTTGTCGCTGATCACAGAGAGCTCGTTCGCAAAAGCGATATTGACGTCTCGATATGAATTTTCCACCAGCTTGGCCATTTCCGCGGTGGCGGCATCGGTTACCAGGATTTCTCCCTGGCAGAAGACTGCGTAGAGTGCTTTGGCGAGTTCGGCAGCTTCGGGGGTCAGGCCACCCACAATTCGATCATTCGTGACAAGCTCAATCATGATCCGGCCAGGCAGGACACGCTCTGGACAATGGGCCACATGAATAGCGGGCCTGCCGTCAGCTCCGTCGAGGCTGAGATCCGGCCGGAGACTGATGAGGTAATCACCCAGAAGCTGGGTGGTTCCAGGAGGCGAAGTGGACTCCAGTATGACTAGTTCTCCACCCACAAGCTGCGGCGCGATACCGCGCGCGGCCGCCTTGATGTAGGTCACGTCTGCGGTGTGGTCCGGGTTAAATGGCGTTGGCACTGCAACGATGTACGCCTGAGCAACCGGCGTTTCAGTGGATGCGCTCAGCTTGTGCTGGCTCACCGCGCCTGCTACATAGGACGCCAAGTCTGGCTCTACAAACGGAACCTCGCCTCGGTTGACTGACTCGACCGTGTTGGCGTTAACGTCCACCCCGATGACGTGGATGCCGTTGCCGGCAAGAATTGCCGCCGTCGGCAGCCCGATATAGCCCAACCCGATGACAGCTACTGTTTCAATCGTATTCAAGGGAACCCCCAGTCAGACAGAGACGTGATCTCTGTAATTTCCAAAAAACTTCAAAGCACTGCCGGCCAGCAGCTCACTTTCGCCGACCTTCCAGGTGTGCCCCGTTGACGACCGCTGCTGACAGTAATTAAACCTGTCAGATGCATAGACCACGCCACCGTCGGCAACAACGCTGCGGAGGAAACGGGTATCTTCTCCGCTGCCCACCGCGGCAAAAGGGCTGCTGCGGAAAACGTCCGAGGCTCCCATGATTGTGGGCCCCATGACCGTCCGAGTATATCGGTGCTCCCACTCAGGAAAGCGAAGCAGCGTTGCATTCCGGTCCACAAGAAACATGTAGTGCGCCTGTTTACCCACCACATCCGCACCGGAAAAGCCGAGCGAATAGAGCTGGTCACTGAGATATTCCGAAGCATAAAAGTCGTCGTCATCCATCTTCGTCAGGACCTCCCCGGAGGCCGCCGACACACACCTGTTGAGGCACTCTCCCAATGGAACCTGAGCGTCCGCCGTAAGCAATCTCATAGTCGAAACACCGTATTGGTCCTTTAGATGACGGAGTCTCGGCGCATCTACCGTGAATCCGTGCGTCAACAGCACCAGCTCTGCGTCGACGTCGCGCTGGCTTCCAACAGTTTGGAAAACGTGCTCAAGCTGCCAAGGCCGAATCGTCGATACAAGAACGGACACTGTCGGGCGCCGGGCCTGAACCAACAGCTTCGGTACCACGGCCGCCAGTATTTGGTTGCTTCTCGCCGTGTAAGTATGTTCCCGCCAAATCCTCCGCTGACCCTTGTGCAGTTGGCGCTCGCCCAACTCCGGATTTCGTTGCAAGGCCCGCAGGACTTGTTCCGCTTCCGCCTCGGTGTCAACGGTGAAGATCTCATCCGGGGAAAAGTGAGTGTTGATGGCAGCGCTGGGGGTCGTCAACAGGTTTGATCCGGAGGCAATGATCTCAAAAACCCGACGGGAACACATGGTGGGAGAGTCCACCACCGAGTTCACGTTGAGGAAGGTTTTGTAGGCCTTGTAGGCCGTCACCATCTCCAAGTAGTCAAGGGAGCCCACCACCCTGGCATCGAACGGAGCCGGGAACTGGTATCGAGGGTCCCCGCCCAGCTGTCGCGAGAAGATTTCCAACCCGGTTTCCATCGCAGGTGAGGCTGCTTCGGCTGCACGCAGCAAGGTATCCAGCTGCCGGCGGCGGTCTGGGTACTTCGCTGTGAAATACATCCCTCCGAAGGCCACATCCCGTTCGTGCCAGCCGTGTTTGGGGCGAACGGGATTGTGAATGACAGGCTGGGCTGCGAAGGACAACACGTCCACGCGGTCGTGCCCCAGATCCCGAATGTACGCTTCGAGCCTGTTGGCGTCACTCGTGAACACGAAGTCGAACAATTTTGCCGACGCGAGGAAGTCGTCATAGTGCGGAGGATCCTCCTTGTTCCAAAAAGCTGTGGGAATAGATCGTTCCCGGCACCAATCAGTCAAGTCTCGCAACGGTGATGGTCCCACGTGGTCCTGACGGGCAATCTTTCCTGCCCACAGCCCCTGTAGCCCCTTCCAAGCCGATTCAATGAACACCAGATCCACATCTTGCTCGGAGAGTTGCTCGCGCCACGTCTTTGGGGAGAGATGCACGCAATCCCATTCGAGCCCGAAGCCAAGCGCGGAGAAGTCATCGAAAACCACTCCTACGCGCGCCATCTTCTGGGACCTCCGGCGGGCCGGCGGCACCACAGACGGCCGGAATTTCAGCTGCTTTTTCCTGCCGCGGCCAACCCATACACCCTCAGCACCGCGAACAGTCGCCAGCTTACGGTGTCCCGCCTCGAAGGCTTCACGCTCCCGCCACGTCCGGACCTGCCGCAGCCCGCCTCTTCTGAAATGCCACAAAAGTCTACGGAGGGTTCTGAGGTCCGCTCTCAAGATCGGGACCGCCTCAATGAATTGCGGTCGCTTACGTCAGCTACTTGGAGGTCGTTAATCATCCGTCGGCGGAGTTTGAGGGCGCCAATCCGGTCGCCGTCGGCCATTCGCTGGGTAAACAGGCGGTACGACTTGACGACGTCTCCCGGTGTGCCGTCAGCAAGCAACTCCCCCTGATCGATCCAAATGGCTCTATTGCACAAGTCGAGCACAGTGGACATGCTGTGGCTGACCAGGAAGACCGTTCCAGCCCGCCCAAGCAGTTCCAACATACGTTTGCGCGTTCGGTCCTTAAATTGAGCATCGCCCGTGTTCAGTGCTTCATCAATTATGAGAATTTCCGGATCGATGGCCGCAGCAATTGCAAAGCGGAGCCGGGAAGCCATGCCAGCGGAATAGGATTTCATCGGCATATGAATTGCCTCTTCCAACCCGGATAACTCGACTATCGCAGAATACTTGTCATCGATCTGATGCCGGGACATGCCCATTGCCAGACAGCCCAGAACTATGTTCTGGTCGCCTGACAAACCGGGCAACAGTGCTGCGTTGACGCCCAGCATAACTGGCGTGGATGTGGCGTAAACAGCACCGGATGTCGGCGGAATTTGCCCGCCCACCACCTTGAGCAAGGTGCTTTTGCCTGAACCATTCCGGCCAACAATCCCGACTGACTCCCCGTGCTCGACGACGAGGGACAACTCCTTTAGGGCCGTGACACTGACAGCCGTGGTCTTGCCCACGTTCTGCTTGATCATCTGCCACGGGGACCCGGCAGCCGAGGCCTCAACGCGCGACCGGGAAGTAGTTTTGTAGGTCATGCTGACCTTGTCGATGACGACGGACGGCGTCCCTTCGACAAAATTCAGCTCATAGTTCTCGCCCATACGTCTCCTCCCCCCGCCAGAAGACCACAGTCCCTACAGCCAGCGCCGAAATGGACCAAAGCGCAAGAATTGCCCAGGACCGCCATTCCCCGGTATTTCCGTACAGCAACGTCTCCCTGGCCAAGTCCAGGACGTTGTACAGAGGGTTGTATTCCATGATCGTCTTGACGACGGGCATATCGTCGAACCTCTCGATCGAATAAAACATGCAGGAACCGTACATCCATAGGCGCATCGCATAGGAAATCAACTGGCTCGCATCATTGAACACTGACACTACGCGGGCAAGGATCAGGCCAACGCCTAGGTTGAAAACGAACTGCAAGGCCACCAACGGGATGATCAGTAGCCATCGCCAAGTGATTTCTTCTGCGGGCGGCAGAACAATGATCAGGATGAGCATCGTGATCAGGACCGGGACGTTGGAGAGAAGCTCCCGCAAGTTGGCCGCCAGGACCAGGCTGGCTCTCGGAAACTGAAACGCATGGATCACGTTCTTGTTCCCACTTATCACGCGCGATGATGACGTAATGGCACGCGTCGACATTTGGAAGAGGAAAACGCCGATGATCAAGAACGCAACGTAGTTCTCGATGCCGTGTCCGGACTTCAAGACAACACCCATGATCAGGTAGAACATCAGCCCGTTCAAGAGGGGACCCAACACCAACCAGGCCCTGCCAAGATGGTCCTGTTCGTTTCCCGTCTGAACACGAGCCTGAGCATCGAAAAAGATGAAGTGCCTGTAGTCCCAGAGCGACACAAGGTAGTCGAGGAAGGGTGGCCTGGCGCCCACGCGTCGGAGTCCGCGCAGGTTCACGGAAGTTGCTACTGGGGTGGGTTGAGGCCCCCGGGGAGCCCGCGTGGTATTCGAGCTCAACAAGGAGCCTCCATCAGTTGCTTGTATGCCGTGTTGAGGGTAGTCGCGTTCGCTCGCCAAGTACGAGAGTCAAGCACGTCCCGTCGTCCCGCGTTCCCCAAGCGGATCCTGAGATCCTGCGAGTTGAGTAACCATTCGAGTTTAGCCGCCAGGTCATGTCGATCCCCGGGTACGGCAAGGAGACCGTTTTTGCCGTCGGTGACTATCTCTTCAAGCGCGGCGAGTCGGCTGGCGACGACAGGTCTGCCGCAGGCTAGTGCCTCCACAGGCTTCAAGGGCGTTACGGATCGAGTGACCGCAAGGTCCTTACGGGGAACAACGAAGACATCCAGGGCTTGGTGGTATAGAGGGGCCTGCTCTCTGGACACACGTCCTGAGAAGATTATGCGATCAGACAAGCCAGTGCGTTCGGCTTGTCCCATTAACGATGGCAGCGATTCGCCGTCGCCGACAACCAGGAGTCGCAGGTCAGGATGCCGGGGGGCCAGGAGCTCGAAAGCTCCGATCAGGTCGTCTATTCCTTCATACGGGACCAGACTGCTAACAGTCCCGACGTATTGGCCATTGGTCGGCAGCCCTAGCTTAAGGCGGGCCACGGCAGCATCCAAAGGATCACTTAGGAATACACCGCCGACGGCGTTTGGGGCCACAATCACCTTTTCCGGCGGGACACCACCGGAAACGATGTTCGCCTTCATTGCTGAACCTAGCGTGACGACTAGATCCGCGTCCCGCATCACTTCGGTTTCTCTCTTTTGAAACAAATGGTACCGCTCGCTCTCGCGGGCAGCCGGACCTCGCGCCGACGCCCATGTGTCTGCGAGTTGTCCCCGGACTTCATAAACCCAAGGTATTCCCAAGGCTTCGGCGACGGCACGAACTACGATTCCGTTGACGTAGTGCGTGGTGGTGTGGAGCACCGCCGGCTTAAACTCTAGTGCCACACGGAGCAGTTCATCTGCCTGCTGCTGCAGCCGTGCGTCCATGGACGGAGCCAAGGTGGCCGGAAGCAGCCGGCGATATCGGATTCCGTCAACAGCATCCATGCTCCTTGCCAACAGCTTCCCCACTTGGACGGGATATCCCAGCCTTGTGACCGCCAATACGTCCCAGCCAGCTTCCTGCTGGGCCAGCAGCATTGAATGCGAACGCTGTGCGTAACCGCTGCTCGTATGAGGGAGGGAATTGGTGAGGAGATGGAGCACTCGGCCAGGGGACGGCATGTAGCCGGGCTGGCCGGCGAGGGCTGGCGCTACGCCCTGAAATACGCGCAGTTCGCCGGCCAGCCGGTCACGCTGCGTCCGTGCTGGCGCCCGAGCCCCTTCCAGAACCGCGACTGCATCAGTCATCAACCCGTCGTGCCAAAGCCGTCGAGCCTGTGCAGAGCGGACCCCCGATGCGTTTTCCGCAGCATCCAGCAGTCGGTGTGACAGATCATACTGTCGGGCGGCGAGGGCAATGTCGGCCAGTCGCCGCGCTCTGACGCCCGTCACCTTGCGATCCACGGCAAGATTCAAGCGCCTCGCAACGTCGATATGGTCGCCCAGAATGAGGGAGGCGAGGAGCACTGCCACTGCCGCTGAGCTGCGGGGCGCGGCGGCGCGTGTCAGACGGGCAAATCGCAAGACAGCGGGAACCGGAAGGCGTCGCGAGACCTGGAGGCAAAGCAATACCGGGTCATCGCTCAGGTGTTGCCAAACAGTCGTGGTGGCGAGCAGCACGTTCTTCAAAAGCTGAACCATTAGGTAGTGGCGGATCCTTTGCGGAGAAGCGAAGAGATGAGTTCCATGTACTGGGCAGCCAACGGTTCGTAGTCGGCGTGGGCCTCCACCCACTGCCGGCTGGTTCCGTTTCGCACAAGCCGCCCGCGGTCCGCCGCAAGTTCACGCCAGAGGGCTGCAAGTTTGCTGGGATCGCTCTCCACAATGTCACCAGCTTCGGCGTCCCTGATAATGCGGGCGGCCTCACCACGGACGATCGCCGTGACGTGGCGGCCTACGGCCAATACCTCATATGTTTTGGATGGGACGGTTGTTTCAAAGGACTTCCAATCATCGCGCAGCGACACCAAGCACGTATCCGCTGACGCGTATCGCTCCAGGACGGCTTCTGCATGCAGAGGCGCATGGAAAGTGACTGGCGCATCCAGATGGCGTGCCAGCCTCTCCAGCGCTGGCCGCTGGGTCCCGTGTCCCACCATATGCAGGTGCATGGATTCACCCACAAGTGCGCTGGCACGTATGGCCACATCCAGCTTCTGACTCTCGCCGTGATTACCGAGATAGAGTGCTTCGAAGATGGGGCGCTCCAGATCCGGGGGTTTCATGACCGGAATTGAATCCAAGTGAACACCGTTACTGACGGTGGCAACATTCCGGATGCCGCGGGCTCGGAGGGTCGCAGCAAATCCCTCGGTCACTGTGACCACAAGGTCGGCACGGTGCTGGACGAAGTCCACTACGTGCTCGATGAAACCCTTGACTCTGCCCTTGACAATCCGCGCATCCCGGGCCAGGTCTGGCCAAGCATCGCGCATCTCAACGATGAGTGGTACCCGTCGCAGTTTTGCCAAGAGATAGCCAGCGGCCAAGGAAGGTAGAGCCGGGGCTGTGACAATAACGACGTCGGGCTTCCGTACCAACAGGCCCGCCGGAACGGACAGCATGGCGGAGTAGCACTGATCCAGCAAGCGGGCAACACGTGATGTGCCATGGCGCAGGTACGGCACATGCATGATTTGTTCGGTGAACTGCCCGTTGCGGACGCGAAACGCACGGCCTGCAGTCAGGCGCGGCAGCTTTCGCCTGCCAAACGGATAGTGAGCCACGGGTGCGATGACATCAATCCCCCACCCGGCGCGGGAAAACTCCTTTATCATGGCCGTCCAGCGGCGCTGAGGCGGACTATGCTCCGGCCAGTACGAGTGGGTGATGAGGGTGATCTGCGGAGCAGCATTCCAGTCCCCACCATCTATCGGCGATTCGTATTCCATGTGTCAGGACTTGCCAGCCCTGGGTGAAATTGTCATCCTTGCGGACCTAAGGAAGCGAAAGTAACCGTAGCCCAGGCCCAAAAGGATGCAGACGACGGCACCCTGAAGCCATACGGGGCTGCCAGACGCCGCGGTAACGGCGGCGTGGACCGTTGACTCAACCACGGCGGAGGGCTTTTCAGGTGGGGCTGCGGCAGCCGCAGATTCCGTGGGACCCGGAGTGGCAGCATCTTTCTCAGGTGCACGTGCAGGGGCAGGCGCAGCGTCAGCGGGTAAAGTTTCCACGGTAATCTCTGTGGACTGGGCAGGAGGAAGAACCGGGGCAACATAAGCCGGCGGATTGAACGCTGGCACGTCCGGCACCGAAGCCGGGGCTTCTAGGCTTGGGGGGCCTGGGAATGGATCCGGTGGTTGGAATGGCACGGGAACCGGTTCCTGGACCGGTTCCGGCGGCGGACCGGTGGCTGGATCAGTGATCGGTACGGCCGGTTCTGATGGCGGTGGCGTCTCTGACGCCACGGGCTCCGGATCCAGCACCGTCTGCGGCGGCGGAATGACCGGAGGAGTCTCTGCGCCCATCGCTCCGCCGACAGGACCGATCGCCAGGGCAGACGTCACAGCAGCAGCGAGAACCACGTTGGTAATCCTTTGTCTCCAGCCGCGATCAACCACCGGCAGTTCCTCCCCCAGATCGAATACATAATGCATCAGTGATTTCGCCACCCTGAGCCGGCAGCAACTGGATGCACAACTCCCAGTCTACTCGAAGACTACAATTGGATGATTTTAGCTACACGGATGTAGCCTCACTTAGGCGCGTCAAAGTTGTCCCTTTATCGCGCATAGGCTTGATTCATGCTTTCTGTTGTTCCGTTCCGTTCCGGTCCTCGCTCCGTGTCAGTGCCGTACTCGTTGCGGCTGGTTGCGCAGTGCTAGGTCTTGGGGGAATGCGCCCCCGTGGTGGACGTCTCCCTGGCCCAGGATGCGGCCAACCCCGCCCAGTGCGCCCATGATGGTGGCTCTTCCTGACGCCATCGGGGATGCGGGCCTGCGCAAAACCAACAGCCAGGCCACGGCCGCGTGGGCGACCCCTCCCAGGTGATCCTGCGCTGCGGAGTCAACGTTCCGGGACCCACCACCGACCGCTGCGTCAGTGTCAATGGCGAGGATTGGGTCATCAAGGAAGGGGACGCCACCTGGACCCTGACGACTTTCGGCCGCGCGCCGGCCACCGAGATCCTCCTCACGAAGGATCAGGAGAGCGTCAGCTCAGCCACGGTCCTTGCTTACTTGTCGGCGGCCGTAGCGAGGATCCCCGCCACCGGAAACTGCGTCGGCCAGGAAGACCTGCAGAACCTGCCGTCCACGCAGTAGGTCCAATCAGACCCGGCTACCGGCCGGGTGGTTCCGGCCCGCTCAGCGCAGCCCGGTCTTCCGGTGCAGCGCCAGGTAGATGAGTTCGTCAATCAACTCGGCGTAGTCCAGGCCCGATGCCGCCCACATCTGGGGGTACATGCTCTTCGGTGTAAAGCCGGGCATCGTGTTAATTTCGTTGATGATCAGCTCACCCTCAGGGGTATAGAAGAAATCAACCCGGCTCAGTCCTTCGGCTCCCACGGCATCAAACGCCGCAGCTGCCAGTTCTCGCACGCGGGCGATTGCTTCCTCCGGGATATCCGCCGGGCAGCTCAGTGCAGCGGCGTCATCCTCGACATACTTGGCGTTGAAGTCGTAGAACTCGTGGGTGCCGCCGGCCACGGAGATCTCACCAGGCATGGAAGTCCGCGGCGCTGCCGTCCCGCGCCCTTCCAGGACGGCGCATTCGATTTCGCGGCCCACTATGCCGGCTTCGATGACCAGCTTGAGGTCATGGCGGCGGGCTTCCTCGACGGCGGCGTCCAGCCCCTCCAATGAGTCCACTTTCGAAATTCCCATGGAGGATCCGGCCCGTGCGGGCTTGACGAAGACCGGGAACCCGAGGCGGTCCACCTGCTTGCGGACTGACTCGGCGTCCTTGAGCCATTGCCGGTCGGTAACAGCGATGTAGGGTCCGACGTGGAGCCCGGCCGCCTCAAAGACCACCTTCATGTAGTGCTTGTCCATGCCCACGGCTGAGGCGAGGACCCCGGCGCCGACGTAGCGGGTGTCGGACAGTTCCAGGAGTCCCTGGATGGTGCCGTCCTCACCGAACGGACCGTGCAGCAGTGGAAATACGACGTCGACCGTCCCCAGTTCCTGCGGAACTTCGTTGGGTGCGGCGACGATCAGCTGGTGCTCGCCGCCGATCTCGGCGAGCGTCACCGTTTCGGTCGACGGCGGGACTTCCGGCAGCGACGACGCCGACAGTGACCACTGGGCGGTGTCCCCCGAGGCAAGGACCCACTGCCCCGATTTGGCGATGCCGATGGGGATGACCTCGTATTTGTCTTTGTTGATGGCGGCAAGCACTCCGGCAGCGGTCACACAGCTCACTGCATGCTCGCTGGACCGGCCGCCAAACAGCACGGCCACCCGCGGTTTGGCGGAAGGGGCCGCTTTCAGGTTGTCTTCGGACATGGTCAGTAATCGCCTTCAGGTTTCAGTTCCCGGGCCAGCAGAAGCGGCCCCAGTTGGTCAACGGACAGTTTGCCGGCCAGGACAGCTACAACGGCAGCGGTAATGGGCATGTCGACGCCGAGCTTTCCGGCCAGTTCGTGCACGGCCTGGCCGGACTTGATCCCTTCGGCAGTCTGGGTCATTTTCTGGGCAACCTCGTCCAGCGTCAGGCCCTCCCCCAGCAGGCGGCCCGCTGTGTGGTTCCGGGACAACGGCGAGGAGCACGTGGCCACCAGGTCGCCCAGCCCTGCGAGGCCGGCCATGGTCTGGGCCTCGCCGCCGAGGGCGAGGGCCAGCCGTGAGGTTTCAGCCAGACCCCGGGTGATCACGGAAGCCTTGGTGTTGTCCCCCATCTGCTTACCCTCGCAGATACCGACAGCCAGAGCGATGACGTTCTTGACGATGCCACCGATTTCCACGCCCACGACGTCGGCGGTGGTGTACGGGCGGAAGTAGGGCGCCGTGCAGCTGCGAGCGATCCACCCGGCAGCAGCGGAATCACTGCACGCGACAACTGACGCCGTCGGCTCCTCGCGGGCGATTTCCATGGCCAGGTTCGGACCCGACACCACAGCGATACGGTCCGCCGGGATACCGAGTTCCTGGCTGATGACTTCGCTCATCCGGGCGTCGGTGTCTAGCTCGAGCCCCTTCATCAGGGAAACCACCATGGCCTGATCGTCGATCAGTGTCTTCCATTCGCGCAGTTGAAGCCGCAGCGACTGCGCAGGTACCGCCAGGACCACCAGGTCTGCTCCTGCCAGGACCTCGCCCACATCCGTGGAGGCGGTGATCGTCTCCGGCAGGGCGATGTCTTTCAGGTACTGGATGTTACGGTGTATGCCGTTGATTTGCTCCACGACTTCCCCGCGCCTGCCCCAGACCCGGATCTGCCGTTCGTCGCCCGCGGCCGTGGCGGCGTCGGCCAGGATCTTGGCAAAGGTGGTTCCCCAGGAACCGGCCCCGAGGACCGCAACCGAGCGGGCTGAGCCGGGGCGCCCGTCACCGGTCACAGGGCGTCCGCCTCGTCGCCAGCCGACGTTCCAGCCGCATCTGCGGTTCCAGCGGCAGAGCCAGCACCTGCGGCCCGTGGTCCCCGCTCCACAAACCGCCCGTGTTTCGCTTGCTTGTGCTTGGCGGGATCCCACCGCTCGACGGGCGGCTCTTCGTTGCGGATGCCAGCCAGCAAAGCTGTCACCGCGTCCATGATCGCCTCGGTGGCCGCCGTCAGGGTGGCCTTGTCCAGCGGACGGCCAGTGTAGGGGCTGAGGTCCACCGGATCACCCACAACAACCGTGGAGGTCCTGCGGGGGAACATGTGGAACCGCTTGGCATAGCGGGGGAAGACCTCGTGGGCGCCCCAGTGGGCGATCGGCACCACTGGAATGCCGCCCTCGAGCGCCAGCCTGGCCGCGCCCGTGTGCCCTTTCATCGGCCACAGGTCCGGGTCCCTGGTCAACGTTCCTTCAGGGTAGATGATGATCGCGCCGCCCTCGGCGACGATCTCCTGGGCGACCTGCAAGGAGCGGTTGGCTCCCGCCGTCGAGCGTTCCACCGGGACCTGCTTCGTGGCCCGCAGGACCCAGCCCAGCACCGGCACCTTGAACAGTCCGGCCTTGGCGAGGAAGTGGGGCGCCCGCTTGTTGTTATAGAGGAGGTGGCCCACGATGAGGGGATCGATTTCGGTGCAGTGGTTGGGTGCTGCGATGAAGCCGCCGGCGGGCAGCTTCTCAATGCCCTCCCACTTCTTGTTCATCAGCAGGTTCATCACCGGCCTGACAATGCCGGCAACGACCACAAAGGTGGCCTGGCTTTTGGCCGTTTCCTTCACGTGCCCCCCGCTACTTTGCTGTGGTGATGTCGAAATCTGCGCCGAGGCCTGCCAGCTTTTCCGTGAACCGCTCATAGCCGCGGTTGATGATGTCAATCCCGGTCACGCGGGAGGTGCCGGTAGCGGCCAAGGCTGCGATGAGGTGGCTGAAGCCGCCGCGCAGATCAGGGACGTCAATGTCGGTTCCCTTGAGCTGGGTGGGTCCGGAGATAACGGCTGAGTGCAGGAAGTTGCGCTGGCCGAACCGGCACGGCACGCTGCCCAGGCATTCGCGGTGCACCTGAATGCTGGCACCCATCCGGATGAGGGCGTCCGTGAAGCCGAAGCGGTTCTCGTAGACCGTCTCATGGACAATCGACACGCCCTCGGCCTGGGTGAGCGCCACCACCAGCGGCTGCTGCCAGTCGGTCATGAAGCCGGGATGTACGTCCGTTTCCAGGACCAGCGGGTTGAGCTTACCGCCCCGGTGGTAGAAACGGATGCCGTCCTCGCCGATGTCCATCCCGCCGCCCACCTTCCGGTAAGTGTTGAGGAAGGTCATCATGTCCCGCTGCGAAGCACCTTCAACAAAGATGTCGCCCCGAGTCACGAGCGCGGCTGATGCCCACGACGCCGATTCGTTGCGGTCCGAGAGGGCACGGTGGTTGTAGCCGCCGAGGTCGCGGACGCCTTCGATGCGGATAGTGCGGTCAGTCTGGACGCTGATGATGGCGCCCATCTTCTGCAGCACCGCGATGAGGTCGATGATTTCGGGTTCCGTCGCCGCACCTGAGAGCTCCGTGATGCCCTCGGCGCGGGTAGCGCTGAGCAGGACCTGCTCGGTGGCTCCAACGGACGGATACGGCAGCGAGATCTTGGCTCCGTGCAGGCCCTTGGGTGCCGAAATGTGGATGCCGCCGGGGCGCTTTTCCACGACCGCGCCAAACTGGCGGAGGACGTTGAGGTGGTAGTCGATGGGCCTGTCGCCGATTTTGCAACCGCCCAGGTCAGGAATGAAGGCCTCACCGATCGCATGGATCAGCGGTCCGCACAGCAGGATGGGAATCCGAGAATCGCCGGCGTGGGCATCAATGGCCGTGCTGGGAGCGGTTTTGGCCGCCTTGGGATCGAGCGTCAGGTCGCCGTTGACGGGGTCCTTGACCACGGTCACGCCATGCAGCTGCAGGAGGGAGGTGACTACCTCCACGTCCTTGATCTCCGGAACGTTCCGCAACACCGAGGGTTCGTTGCCCAGCAACGCCGCCACCATGGCCTTGGGAACAAGATTCTTGGCCCCACGGACGCTGACGCGGCCTGTCAGCGGGACTCCGCCGCGGATTGTCAGAACACTACTCATATACCGGTTTCCTTACGATTACTCGCCCCCAAGTCCTTGCAAAGGCTCCAGCTAAGCATAGGAGGTCGCGTTACCGAACCGAAATGCGCCGGGGCGCGCCGGGCTCGCGTTGCGCTCTTTGTGGGCTCCCCCAAGCAGTGGAGGTACCGGTAACAGCGTCCCTCATCTGATCGGCTATCCAACTGTTCGCTCCTGGAGCAAAATGAAACGGCGCAGGCCCCCATTTATGCTGCGCGTGGGCAACCCGCAATTCCTCGGGCAGCGTCGGCACGTTGTAGCCCAGAGTCCTGATGTGCGCGCAGCACTCGGCGAAGTAGGCGTTCAACTCCAGATCACCGTTGAGCCCGCGGAAGCTGTCCACGGGTTCTCCGGATTCCGTCATCTGGGCCCACGGCGTACTCAGCACCAGGGTCTTCTCGCGCAGTCCCATGCTGGTCAGTGCCCCGAACAGCCTGGTGGCCGCCGATTCCCACAACTTCCAGTGGCCTTCCGTAGCAGGGTCAAAGTGGCGTCGCGTTCCCCGAACTTGAGCGAGCCGCCCTGAGCTCCCCAGCTCCGGGGACTGGGTGACGTAGCTGCCGTCCGGGAGACGAACTACGCCCAGCCGTTCATCCGTCAGGTCTATGACGAGAAGGTCTATGTTCGCCGCGAACCTCCGCAGCATCGGCAACAGGTTCGATTTCAGATCACCCTCCAGCGAACGGTCCTGAAATGCTGAGCTAAGAGCGTCCCCTTCGAGAAGATCCGTAGGCCGGGATAATGCGCTGATCATCGACTGACGCGTCACATAGCCCAGCAGTGTGTACCCTGCTCCGAGCTTGTCAAACGCGTCCCTCGACACACAACTGCCATAGATCATCACGCTTTTTTGCATTGAAGAACCTTAACAGAGGAGCCGCTCAAGCCCTGCGCCGGCAGCCGCACGATTCAGGACAGACGGGCCGGGAGCGTCTTCGGCATGAATGCGGGGCGGGTGGCCTCGTAGGCGGTGATGTCCTCTTCGTGCTGCAGCGTCAGGCCGATGTCATCGAGGCCTTCGAGCAGACGCCACCGTGTGTAGTCGTCGATCTCGAACGGCGCCACAATGTTGCCGCAGATCACAGTCTTGGAAACCAGGTCAACCGTCACTTCGGTTCCCGGTGCGTTCTCGAGCTCTTTCCAAATCAGCTCGATGTCGTCCTGGGCCACTTCAGCGGCCAGCAGCCCCTGCTTGCCGGAGTTGCCCCGGAAGATGTCCGCGAACCGTGACGACAGGACAGTCTTGAAGCCGTAGTCCTTCAACGCCCAGACGGCGTGTTCACGGGAGGAGCCGGTGCCGAAATCAGGTCCGGCCACCAGTACGGAACCGGCGTTGAACGGTGCCTGGTTCAGGATGAAGGCAGGGTCCTTGCGCCAGGCGGAGAAGAGCGCGTCCTCGAAGCCGGTGCGGGTGATCCGCTTGAGGTAGACGGCTGGGATGATCTGGTCCGTGTCAACGTTGCTTTGGCGCAGCGGGACGCCGATGCCCGTGTGGGTGGTGAACTTTTCCATATCGGTCTCCTAGGCTGCGTCGGTGCGGATGGCGGCGGACTCGGGGGCCGGATCAAGGTCCGACGGCGAACTCAGCGTGCCGCGGATGGCCGTGGCTGCTGCCACCACCGGGGAGACGAGGTGCGTGCGTCCGCCCTTGCCCTGCCGGCCTTCGAAGTTGCGGTTGGACGTTGAGGCGCAACGCTCCCCCACCTCCAGCTGGTCCGGGTTCATGCCCAGGCACATCGAGCAGCCGGCGAAGCGCCACTCGGCGCCGAAGTCCTTGAAAACCTTGTCCAGGCCCTCAGCTTCGGCTTCCAGCCTGACGCGTGCCGAGCCTGGTACCACCAGCATGCGGATGTTGGGGTCTTTCTGGCGGCCGCGGATGATGTCTGCCGCAGCGCGCAGATCCTCCATCCGCGAATTCGTGCAGGAGCCGAGGAAGACAGTGTCCACGCGGATGTCCTTCATGGGCGTACCTGCGGCCAGGCCCATGTACTGCAGGGCACGCTCAGCGGCGGCTTTGGCGTTCTCGTCGCCGAAGTCATCCGGGGACGGCACAGATCCGGAAAGCGACACGCCCTGGCCAGGGTTGGTACCCCAGGTGACGAAAGGCTCAAGCGTGTCGGCGTCGAGGTCCACCTCGACGTCAAACGTGGCGTCGTCGTCGGTACGCAGCGTGTTCCAGTATTCGACGGCGGCGTCCCACTCGGCACCCTGCGGGGCGTGCGGGCGACCGTACATGTAGTCGTAGGTAGTCTGGTCCGGCGCGACGAGCCCGGCGCGGGCCCCGGCTTCGATGGACATGTTGCAGATGGTCATGCGGGCATCCATGGACAGCGCCCGGATGGCGGAGCCACGGTATTCCAGGACGTAGCCCTGGCCACCGCCGGTGCCGATCTTGGCGATGACGGCGAGGATGATGTCCTTTGCCGTGACGCCCGGGCGGAGGGTGCCCTCGACGTTGATGGCCATGGTCTTGAACGGCTTCAGGGACAGCGTCTGCGTGGCCATGACGTGCTCCACCTCGGAGGTGCCGATGCCCATCGCGAGCGCGCCGAACGCGCCGTGCGTGGAGGTGTGCGAGTCGCCGCAGACCACTGTCATGCCGGGCTGCGTCAGGCCAAGCTGGGGACCCACCACGTGGACGATGCCCTGTTCGGCATCACCAAGGGAGTGCAGCCGGACGCCGAACTCTGCGCAGTTGTTGCGCAGCGTCTGGATCTGGGTGCGGCTGGTCAGGTCGGCAATGGGCTTGTCGATGTCCAGTGTGGGCGTGTTGTGGTCCTCCGTGGCAATCGTGAGGTCCGGGCGGCGCAGCTTGCGGCCGGCCAGGCGCAGGCCTTCAAAAGCCTGCGGGGAGGTCACCTCGTGAACGAGGTGGAGGTCGATGAAGAGAAGGTCGGGCTGGGCGTTGGCTCCTTCGCCGTCGCCTTTGCGCACCACGTGCGCGTCCCAGACTTTCTCGGCCAGTGTCTTTGCCACGGCCATCTCCCTTCACTGCTGTTGGCTGTTAAGGTCCACTGAATCAGGGCGGCTGTGCAAATCGCCAGCCGAAACATTTGCATCTCAGATATTGAGACGGCAATATCATTACATGGACAATTCTAGTGGAGTCGGTGTCATTGATAAAGCGGCCCATGTGCTGGACGCACTTGAGGCCGGGCCTACCACCCTGGCCCAGCTTGTAGCAGCCACCGGCCTCGCCCGGCCCACCGTCCACCGGCTTGCCCTCGCCCTGGTCCATCACCGGCTGGTCAGCCGTGACATCCAAGGCCGGTTCGTGCTCGGGAGCAGGCTCGTTGAGCTGGCTTCCGCCGCGGGAGAAGACCGCCTGATCGCTTCCGCCGGACCTGTACTGATGCAGCTGCGCGACGCCACAGGCGAAAGTGCCCAGATCTTCCGGCGCCAGGGCGACTGGCGTGTGTGCGTTGCGTCCGCGGAGCGTCCGATCGGCCTGCGGGACACCATTCCGGTAGGCACGCAGCTCTCCATGAAGGCCGGCTCGGCCGCCCAGGTCCTGCTCGCGTGGGAAGACCATGACCGGCTCCTAGAAGGCCTCCAATCCGCGCGCTTTACGCCCACGGTGCTGGCAGGAGTACGACGGCGGGGCTGGGGGCAGAGCCTCGGCGAACGTGAGCCGGGGGTTGCCTCAGTTTCCGCACCGGTGCGCGGACCGTCCGGCCGTGTCATTGCCGCAGTGTCGATCTCGGGCCCCATCGAACGCCTCACCCGCCAGCCGGGCCGGTTGCACGCCGAAGTGGTGTGCAACGCAGGCCGGATCCTCACCGAAGCCCTGCGCAAGAACAACGACTAGGGCCTACCCGCAAGTGACGCGCCGCCGCGGCTAGGCTTTCAGCATGAACAGCTATGCAGTGTTCCTCCGCGGCATCAACGTGGGCGGGATCAATATCAAGATGGCGGATCTCAAGGCAGCCCTGGAAGCCACGGGCTTTGACGGCGTCAAGACCCTTCTTGCCAGCGGCAACGTGGTCCTGGCCAGCGAACTGGGACCCGCCGCCGTTAAGAAGGACTTCGAGGATTGCCTGCGGAAATCATTCGGCTATGACGCCTGGGTGGTTGTCCTCACCGCACAGAGAGTGTCCGAACTGGTGGACGCGTGCCCGTACCCGGACGACGACAAATCCACCCACACCTATGTCACGCTGGCTTCAGACACCGCCATGCTGGATGAACTGGATGCGGCCGGGGCGGCCCTGGAAGGTACGGAACAGAAAAGGCTCGGACCGGAAGCCCTGGCCTGGCTGGCACCTGCGGGTGGCACGTTGGACAGCCCCTTCAGCAAGGTCTCATCGAAGGCGAAATACAAGGCAACTACCACCACCCGGAACCTGCGGACCCTGATCAAGGTGCGGGAGGCAGCCGCAGCTCTTTCATAGGCAGGCACCTGCGGAAGCGGCGGACCCAGTCGGCAGTGGCGCTACGCCTCCCCCGCTTTGTCCAAAGCGGTGTTGAATGACCTGTGTCGGCTGACCTCAAGGTCAACAGGTTCCACCACCAAGGCCTGGGCAACCTCTCCGACGGCGGCACGGAGGCGCTTCCTGGCCGTGGTGGCCCGGGCCCGGCCGGCTACGGCCCCGATGAACTTCCCCGTAAGCGCCAGGAAAATTCCCAGGGCGGCTCCCCCGGCAATCATCAGGGTTGGGATCGGCCAGCCTTCAACCCGCGGCACGTCGGGGACAGGCAACTGGAGGTAGCCCAGCCCAGCCAGTACTCCCAGCCATCCGAGGCCGCCGAGAATGGTCAGCAGGGCAAGCCACTGGAACAGGTTGAAGACCGGCCACCACCAGGACTTCCGCGCGACCAGCAGGTCCGTGCCCGCAATGGCCTGGTCGAGGGCGTCCGGGAGCCGCTCCCTGCCTTCACGGGCAGCATCCCGGATCGCAGCGCGCCACGGGCCGGGCGCGCCCGCGCTGGCGTCGTCGCCGAACTGGCGGACGGCGGCATCCGTCCGAGCGCGTTCGGGCGCCCCGGCGGGTGGCAGCGACGTGCGGCTGAGTTCGGATGGGGCACTGCTACGCAGGTTAAGCCGCCGCAGGGGGTCAGGCCGGAATTTCAGCAGCCAGCGGGTCACCGGCCACCCGGTGCGGCGGGCCGCTTCCAGGCGGTAGGAGCGGTCCACGGCTCCCACCACCAGGGGCACGTTGGCAGCCGAGGCCAACGCATCCGCAAGTCGCGTTTTAGACCCGGGCCGGACACCGGCGGCCTCGCCGGCTCCGGAGGCGTCCCGCAGCCGTGCGACGGCGCGGGACACGTCAGCTGTGAGTCGCTGTGAAGACGCCTGCCGCCGCACCACCACGTGCCGAATAGCGGCCCTGACACGGTCCACCCCTGCGCCGGTGACGGCAGAAGCACCGATCACCTCGACCTGCCCCAGGCCGTCCACGGCGAGGATTCCCTTCAATGATTCCAGCACGGGCTGGACGTCCCTCTCCGGCAGCCGGTCGGTTTGGTTGAGCACCACGAGGGTGATGGAACCGTGCGCTGCCAGCGGTGCAAGGAAGCCGTTATGAACCGCGGCATCGGCATATTTTTGCGGATCGAGCACCCAAACCAGGACATCCACCATGCCCACCATCCGCTGCACGATCTCACGGTTGGCTGCCCTCGTGGAATCGAAGTCCGGCAAGTCGAGGAGAATCAGCCCGGTTTCCTCATCCGCGAAGCCGGGCACGGGCGCGGCATGGTGCCGGCTTCGAACATCCAGCCAGTCCAGCAGCGGTTCGCTGCCTTCCGCTCCCCAGACTCCTGCCAAAGGTTCGGTGGTGGTTGGCCGCCGAACGGCCGCCGTCGCGATTTCGGCGGCGCTGACGGCGTTGAAGAGCGATGACTTGCCGCTTCCGGTGGCGCCGAAAAAGCCAACAACCGTGTGGTCGGCGGAGAGGGACCGCCGGGAGGTGGCGCGCTCCAGCAGCCTCAACACGTCTTGCAAGACTTCCTCGGGCAGCACGCCCTCGGCGAGTTCACGGGCACTATTGAGGGCTTCAAGGCGGGCGTCCAGCTGCGACGAGACACGGGCAGCGGTGTGGCGGCTCATGCGGTGTCCGCAAGCCGCGTCAGGGCTTCAACATGGCGGGCCAGCAGAGCCCGGTCAGCGGGCACCTCGGGGAGCCGGTCAAGGAACTTTCGCTGCTCCTCCGCCAGCAGCTTCCGGGTGCGCTGGTGGAGATCCTCCCGTGCTTTCCGGGCAAGCCGGCGGACCGCGTCTTCACCGAAGACCGCTTCCAGCAGCTTTTGGCCCACGATGGCGGTGCCGCCGGCCACGCCCACCTCCAGGCCAGTGAGCCCGGCGGTCATGGAAAACACCACGACCATCAGCGCTGCCCCGAGGCCGTTGATCCCGAAGGACAACCATCTGGCCTGGGTACGTTTTTCCTGCCCTTCAGTCCGGATCAGTTCCATCAGGTCCGCCTGCCAGGCCCGGATCTCCGCCGCCACGGTTCCGGGGAAATCCATAGCTGCCCCTGAGAGGTCCTCGGTTCCGAGCAACTGACGGCCTGCCGGGTCTGCGCGCCACCGCTTGTCTGCCTGCTCGGCAGCGTTGGCGGCCTCATCGAGGATGACTGCCTGCAGCCCGGATTCGATGGCGGCCTCGACCTTGACGGCCGGGGCAGGTTCGCCGCGGAAGAACGCGCCCGCCCGGTCGCGCAAGCGCCCGATGCCCTGTTCAAG
Source organism: Arthrobacter sp. R4 (assembly GCF_051365025.1). NCBI lineage: Bacteria > Bacillati > Actinomycetota > Actinomycetes > Micrococcales > Micrococcaceae > Arthrobacter > Arthrobacter sp. R4. The sequence goes on along the minus strand of NZ_JBLWIJ010000033.1, from coordinate 11,289 downwards.
GCTGCGGAAGAACTCCCCCGTTCCCACGAAGTCCTGCCAGCGGGCAAGGACCTCTCCCCGCAACAGGGCGCCATCCTTCGTAGCATCAAGGATCCGCGTTTCCGCATCACGATAGGCCGTGAGGGTCTCAGCCCTGAGCCCCGCCGCAGCCTGCTCCTGCTCGTCCTGCGCCCGCGCCACGCTGCCAATCCGGCCCGCCAATGCCTTCACGGTTCCATTGAGGGTCCGCCGGGCAATCTGTCCCCTGCCTGCGGCGTCAGCGGCCAGGCTGTGCAGCCAGGTACGGAGAGGCTCCACTGCGGCAGGGGGGAGCATGCCGAGCGCGTCAAGGTCAGTCTCGGCAATGATGAACAGTCCCGCCGAACCCAGGCCTTCCCTGTCCAGCAGGCTCCGCAGGTCCGCAGAAACTTCTGCCTCTGCCTCGGCCGGTACACGGTCCAACACCACGGCCACCAGGATGTCGCGGGAGGCCGCGTTCAGCAGCAGTTTCCACGGAACGGCATCGGCGTAGCGATTGGCCGTGGTCACAAAGACCCAGAGGTCAGCGGCAGCCAGCAGCTGTCCGGCCAGCTTGCGGTTGTCGTCGGAGATGGAGTCGACGTCCGGAGCATCGAGCACCGCTATTCCGTGCGGAACGGCCCGGTCCGCCACCAGCACAAGGGAGGAAACGGCGGCCGCGTCCAGGGTTACTCCGGCGCGGCTGGCAGGGACAACATCCGTGGTGAGCGTGCCCCTGATCCGGCTCAGGGTAGGCAGGATGCGCTGGTCTTCGAACCAGCCGGCGTCCGCCGGGTGGTGCAGCAGGATGGGCTGGCGGGTGGTGGGCCTGATGGCCCCGGAGCGCGTGACCGGATGCCCCACCAGCGCGTTGACCAGTGTGGATTTGCCGGCCCCCGTGGAACCGCCGACGACGGCAAGCAACGGAGCGTCCAGGCTGCGGTAACGCGGCAGAATATAGTCGTCCAGCTGGGCCAGGGCGTTCCGTGCCTCTTGCCGGGCCTGCCCGGCAGCCGGCAGGGCAAGCGGCAAGGAAACAAGCGACAGGTCCTGCCGCACAGCCTCAAGCAGCGCAAGGGCGGCGGCAGCCGATTGGCCGGAGCCCTGTGCTGGAGCCCTGGCGGGAGGATGGTGGTTGGAGCTCACAGCACCATCATGCCAGCAACAAATTTCGGGAACGCACCCAACACGATTTCCTCCGAGGAGACCGACCGCCGCATCGAAGACTGGCGGCTACGAGGCTTCTGGAGCGGTAGCATTGCTTCGGCGGTAGTGCACTCCTGTAGGTTACAGAAAAGGGTACTTCGCCACGACGCGAGGTAAAGTCGAAGGAACAGACTTACGGAACTTACAGGGGCCAGCACTAGTGCACAACAATCCAGGTTTTTTAAGCTTCGTGGTGGCTACTGCTCATGGAAAAAGCGCGAAAATAGCGGTGTCTTCTGAGCACGATCACATCACTGCATCGATAAAGAACACCGGTAACTTTTACGAAAGTCAGTTCCTCGATGCGCTTACCTCGATACTCAAACCCGGTGATCTGGTAATCGATGTTGGTGCAAACGTAGGAAATCACACCCTGTACTTTTCTCAAATTCTCGGCTGTCACGTCGTCGCCTATGAACCGGTAGAAGAAGCGCTGCGGTGCCTCCTGCACAGCGTTGAGCTCAACTTCGCAGACGAGCGCGTCGAGGTCCGCCCATTTGCAGTTGGGAAAACTTCCGGTCGAGCGCGCGTGCACTCCACTAACAAGGGAAACCTCGGCGCAACTTCACTCATGCCCTCAATTTACGGCGATATTGTCCTGACTTCGCTCGACGAACAGGACTTTGAAGGAAAGGTGGCGTTTATCAAGATTGACGTCGAGGGCATGGATCTAGACGTCATCTGCGGCGCAAAGACGCTGATCGAGCGTGATCGCCCCTTCATCTCCTGCGAAATTAACGACGAGAAAGACGTCGACAAACTCAGCGGAATTCTTGAAGAATTGGACTATGCTTCTCTTGGCCGTTTCAATGCTTCGCCGACTTTCGTCTTGGCTCCAGTTAGGACACTTCAAGAACAAACTTCAATCATCAAGTTTCAGGTGCATCAAATGCAAACGATTAGAGAGGCTCAAGCGGAGTTCAACAACCGCTTGTTACGCTCCAACAGGTACACCGAACGATTGCACCGGGAGGCTCTGCAGAAGATCGCCGCAGAATGCTCTGTGGTAGATACCAATGGTGATGTAAACGACTCCACTGACCGGGAAGACGCAATGGCTCAGCGAGTGAACGAACTCTACTCGATGATGAAAAGTTTGAGAGCGTCCCAAGACAAGAGCCAACTGACCATTGAAAGCCTTGAGAGGGAAGTTCGCTTGTTGAGGGGCGAGGAGGCATGAACGTGGTCCGCGATAGGGACTACTCTGCATGGCCCGATACTCACTTCCAGTGGAATTCGATCGACGGGTACAGTGGCGAGAATATATGGCGGGATGGCGTTCACACAATCTCCCTAGATTCTGGGCCGAGCCTGGATCTTGTTATCAGTGGTAGCCCTCTACACGGCGATAACAAGGTCATTCCAATTTTCTTGTCAGGCGCCGTTCAATCTCGTGAACTGAAAGCTGGGCCGTTCTTTTCCGGCAGCAATGTCTCTGCGACGGGCGGCTTTCCGTACATCTCAATTTCAGACCCATCGCTGGAGTTAGACCCAACCTTAGGTCTCGCCTGGTACGCTGGCAACGAAAAACAGGACTTAACGCAAAGCTTGTTGAAGCTCCTGAGGCATCTGATCGCGGCTTCCGGCAAAGAACTGCTTCTTATCGGAGGCTCAGGAGGAGGTTTCGCCGCCCTAAAGTTGGGGCAAAAACTGGGAAATACCGCTTCCGTATTCGTTTGGAATGCGCAAACAGATATTCTCGAATATAATGAAAAGTTTGTTCGCAATTACTTGAAAGTCGCATACCCGGCCCTAACTGCAAATTTGCTTGAGTCTGCAGCTTGGAAGGAAACAGTACGTCGCGAATTCGAAGCTGCTGGTGTTGAGCTGTCGCTTCTACCAGATGCAAGGGCTGGCAGGAGTCCTCGACGGGTCCTCTTTGTACAAAATGCAACGGATTGGCATGTGCCCATCCATACTGCTCCGTTTATCGAAGCCTGTAATCTCAAGCACTTAGGCCGAGGAGTTTACTGGACCAACCCTGACCAACTGCTTTGGGTCACGCATTTTGGCACGGATCATCAGCCATTGCCTGCGGACGCCGTAACCCTAATAATCAAAGAGATGCTAGATCCGATGAGGGCTGTGATTGACATAGTTGCCAGCCTCCAACAATCCAAACTGCTTCCCCAACAGCAGCCAGGAAAGGAGCCTCGGGACCTGCGGCAGATCGAGTCGCTGATTGCATTGAATTTATCACTCGAGCTTGAGCACCGTAAGAATGGGCAGTTATATGTCCGAGTGAATCTCGGAGACGTACCCGCCTCTTATGGGGGCATCACTTTCGGTTTCTTTACACTTGACAACGCGGGCGTCGCCACTAATGTCCGTTGGTTCTCTTCTGACAAGGACTGCCTCATTGAAGTAGACACCGAATCAACAGGAGCGGTGCAAGTTCGTGTTCGTGATGGATTCAATAATGAACTAACGACGCTTTCCAAGAAAATTAGTCCTACAACTGCCCTGGAGCCCTTACCCCTACGCGTGTTCATATACGGGAGTTGCGTCTCCAGAGATGCCTTCCAGTTCCCACACGACATGCACCTCGTGGACTATGTCGCGAGGTCGCCGCTAGGAAGTGCCTTCGCGGAGATTCCGTCCGCACTTGACTTCAGCACTGCTTCTATCTCGAGCTCATTCCAGAGGCGCATGGTGGAGATCGACTTGAAAAAGGAGCTCGCGTCCATTCTTCGTCACTCCGAATATGACCTGTTGCTTCTGGATCTCATAGATGAGAGAATACCGCTGATGAACTACGAGCATTCAGTAGTGGCGTATTCATCCGAGCTTCAAAGCACTGGCGTGACGGCAGAAGAAAATTCGCTGATTGGAGTGGGAACCGACGCATATTTTGCTCGCTGGCTGGACGGCCTATCGAAACTGCTAGCGATCTGTCCAGCTTCGAAAATCGTCGTAAACAAGGTTTGGTGGGCAACAACCGATAGCGCCGGCGCACTTCTTCCAAACCAAGGATATATCAACACCAATAACGCAATTTTGGAACGCCTCTATGCCGAACTCGGCCAGTACCCTGAGATTCGCTTCATTGAGTACCCGGCAAATCTTCTGGTTGCCGATGCTGGCCATAAATGGGGGGCGGCACCATATCACTTTGTTACCAAGGCGTCTACGCACCTGCTCACCGTGCTTGCTGAGCATTGCCCGCCCGATGGGGTTCAGTCCACAACCTCAGACAAGGCACGACATAGCTAGTGACCATGCGACCACCGCCTGGCTGCTCATCGGTGACCCTCTAGTCAGGAATGGACGCCCAATGCTGTGAAATGGATTTCTGCCGTGCTTCGTTTGCCGCAGAGCTACGCCGCATTTCACGCGGTGGCGAGAACATCGGCTCATCGGAGTGGTCAGCCTCCAGTGGCCTGCAAGTTCTCAATCTCGTAAAGGCCATCTCTGTCTCGGCTGGCCAGAACGAGGATGGAATCCCGATGTGGCCGCCCCCGACGTATGGCCTCGAGACGGTCATTCTGTCTTCGAGTGCCACAAAAGCATGGACTGACTCGCCCACTTCTTCGAGAAAGGGATTCAGGTGCTCTTCCGTGTGCCACGTATCGCCAGCATTGTGCACATAGGATATGAGATTCCCGCGGTTCCAAGACGGGTCAGTGTATAGGTCGGCAATACGAAATCTGTGTGAGTAGTTTTGCATAATCTCGACGTACGAGAGCCCTGACCAAGCCGTGTTGAGGCTTTCACGCACCGGCTGACGTATTGAATATCGGAAGATGTCCGTCTGGGGGATACGTGGTATCGCGACCGAGTTTGCGAATCTTGCCCCTAGGCGCATGGCGACGAAGCCGCCCGCCGAAGACCCCTCAAGGATCAAGTATCGAGCACCTACAATGCCCATCAACTTCCTGATTATCGCTTCCATCCAGTTGTCGGGATCAACATTCGGGGTACCAAGGTACCAAGACAGTCGATTCTTGGGCGCTAGTGACAATGTTGGATCAGAGAATAATACAAAAGGCGCATTTGATGCCCGAGACAGTGCCACCGGCGCGAAGTATCGGCCATCGGGGGTTATGGGTCCCTTTGCTGCATGAAACCCCGTCCTTAATTCACCCCTGACGCTGGGACGACAATTTACGAGAAACGAAAGCAACATGCCGTCGCCGATTTCTAATTCGTAGATGGTCTCGTCATCGCCCAGATTCGGAGTGAAGGAATCCAGCTCACCAAGGGTGACAACTGGGGCTTTATAGAACTCGTCAAACTCTGGCACTTGACCTCCTGGCCTAGTGATGTGGGGTAATTTATAATTACGGGAAAGAGCTTCACCTTGAACGGGCAAAGCGACGGACTGACTAACGGACGCAGCTAACATTCATCGAAATCGGCGCCCGGTAGGATCCATGTGAGCGGTGAATCCTCAATTGGCATGCCATGGGGCACGCGATGAAGCTCAGCAAATTCTCCATTTCTTCCCAGCTCGATGATTGGATTGCCAATGCCATCGCGGGCGCTGTACATGCGCCCTGATAGCACACTGTAAGTTCCGAACCGTGTGGCGTGTAAAAGATCTTCGAAGTATGAATCCGTGGGCACGTTGCCCCAAGAGGCGATCCAGCTCTGCTCTACTTGGTCAATCTGTGATGCGGGTGCTACCGAGATCCCTCCCTCTTCCAGCGCTTCGCGGTTCGGTGCACTAATGCTGTCCGTGAAGACAACGGCTGGTCGCCACGTTTGACGCAGAATTGCAGCCACTTCGTCCGACTCAATTCCTTTCCTCGCTAGAGCATAGGAGGGAAGAGCCCTAGCGATCACAGGTATCCCAGCGGTACGCATGACAATAGCCAGTGCGTGTTCCGCCAGATGGGACCGCGTGATAGTGCGCATCTGTCTCCAAACGGCTGCCACGCGTCCCGTTTCGTCAGACATCCAGCTGGAAAGCAGTTCTGCCCACCTCGAGTCCGAGTTGGTGGCTTCAATCCCTCGGATTTGCTCAGTAATGCCTCGTCCGCGGCCACTTAGCACCAAGGACCCGCTCGCTGCGATCTCTACGACGCGGCGCGAAAACATGGTGGGTGAATCATTTGCTGAATTCACGTTGATGTTGACCGGGTGCGCTTTGTACACCTCGAGAACCTCTTTGTAAGGAACCCCTTCCCGGACATAGGGAACGAGTTCTGCAGGGAAATGATAGGGCGAGTTGGGAACATTGACTTGACGGTCATAGATCGTGAGCCCATGAACCTTGGCAGCATCAAGAATTCTATGTAATTCTTCAGAGCGTTCTTTGAAACGATCGCCGTAGTATGTTCCCGCATAGCTAACTGTATGCATGTACTTTCGCTCTGTCGGCAGGGGATTATGAATTACCGGTTCAGCGTAGAAGGGCAGGGACGAAACGCTCTGGTTTGCAGAATCTGCGCTCTGCAGGTATTTGCCGACCATGTCAGCGTCGGTCGTGAAAACGTGATCCATCATCCGAGCGGTTCGTTCAAAGGCTCGGAAATGCACCGGGTCTTCTTTATTCCAAAATATCACTGGGATACCACGAGCTCTAGCGACCTTAATGATTTTTTCGAGGTCCTTGATCTCATCTGGATAGTAAGCAACGCCTCGGCGCCACTGATTTTGCGCGCCCTCCCAGGCTGATTCAACGAAAATTGCATCCAAGTCTAGCGAAGCCACTTCGACGTAGCCATCATGTCGTGAGAGCGGGAATGTATGAAACGAATGCGCAATGGTTGTGCTGGTGAAATTGTCTGCGATGACACCAACGCGTAAATCCGCTAGATTTATTTGCTCATCCTGGTTTGTGGCTACCCGGTAGGAACTTGTCGCATCTGACAGACAGTCAATGGGTGTCCCGTTGAATGCGAAAACCGCGTCCGCTTGCTCCAGACAAATCAGAGACAGCTCGTCATCCTCCGTAAGAGGTGAGTCGGCAAGCATAAAGGGCACACCGAGTCGTCGCGCCGCCAGAAGCGCGGGAAGACCGACCCAGAAGTCCGAGTGAGCGGCTATTCCTGCCGGCCGGACTGCCCGAGCTTCTCTCACGATGGCGTCGGTGGCAGCAATTATGAATTGGGGCAGCAGAAGGTCATCAGAATTACGGAGTGGAAGCCTTGTGACCGGCAAATCTTGCACATAAATGGTTTCTCGGCCGTGGTCAGAATCGAGGAATGCAGTGTTGACTGTTGCGGAAGTGACGCTAACAACACTTACCTTCCCGTCTTGGACGCTTTCCAACAGTGGAGCTGTCCAGGCCCGTTGAAGGGACGCCTCGCAGAACTCATTTATGGCGAACAGGACACTGCCATGTTCGATCAGGTATGCAGCTCCCTCAGATCTTCTGGGCACCGGAGGGGGCGCGGCCTTCAAACGTTCAACACCTGCTGCCCATCTCTGAGCCGCCACGTACTTCAGAGCTGAGCCGACAACAAGCTGAGGGTGACCTCCCGCCAGCTCTCCAATGCGTGCTAAATCTCCCTCTCGGTGTAAGACGCTGAAGAGCCTTGTCAATGTCTCAGTGGTTGGCTTTTCGACGAATCGCTCTTCCATTGCGTCGATTGAAATATTGGTACTCGGCACGTCAGAGTGTTCTGCACATGTTGAGAACAACATCTTCAGCCACTGTTGTCCATTGATCAGAAGATCATATCTTGCTGCGTAGTTTGACGCAGCCCGCGAAACTTCGGAATAGCTGTCTGCTGTTCGATTCACCGTTGTAATATATTCAATCGCCGCATCCAATTCGGCATGGACCCACTCGTCTCCAAAAATCTCCACGGCCCCTTCACGTTCCCACACAACAGGAATCGCTCCCGACGCCATCCCCTCCACCGGCGCAAGATGGAACGTCTCGCGGTAACTCGGCGATAACATCCAACCAACATTCTGGAACCACCGACCCATGTCGGGACTGAACTCATCGAAGGCTATTCTGCGCCTCAACAGCGGGTTACCAGAAATTCGTTCGTAAAAGGCATCATAGGCCTCTCGAATCTCCTCGTTTTCCCACATCCAGCCGTAATCCCACGGCGCTCTTCCTCGAATGTGCAAAACATAACGACTGTCAAGGTCGAGTAGCCGCTCAAGAATATCCAAGGCTCGGTCTGGCCGCTTCAAAATCGGCACAATACCGGCAATGCCCAGATGAAAACGAGCGCCGTCCTTCTTCGGACGTTTGAGATCCAGTATATCCACTACATTTGGCAGGACGACCGCTTTATCACGAGACCATCCGAGTTGGTTACAAACTTTCTCCATGTAGAAATTTGAGACAAAAACGACTTTGTCGACGTTGTTCAGATTGATATCTTGAATCCAAGGAGAAAATAGCTCATATCCGTGGAACCGAATTACTAGCACCTGACCAGGCTTTTTGTTCCAGGAATACCAAACGGCATTGTGCGACGCGAATTCGCAGAGAATGATATCGGCCCAGTCGCGAAGGCTTTGACTTTTATCTTCATCTTGTAGGTTTTGCGCTTTCCAGTGATCAACGCGAAGCTCAACGTCAACTCTTTGTGCCAAGACATCAATCAACTCGCCGGCAAACTTAAAGTCATGTCCAGCCAGGAGGATCTTGCGAGTAGTCGAGTTGAGCGGGACCGCCTTGTAGTCGGCAACGAACCTGTCGAGATAGCCTTCAAAAACATCTGCATTGCTTTGTTTTGCTCCAACCGGATCCGGTGAAATGGGATTCGCTAGGAGAATACCTTTCGATGTGGATGCTGGAATTCGAGATTCCACGACGGCACGGCAGTCATCATTCAAGTAGACCAAACGAGGCACCGCCTCAGCTATACGCTCATAGCTCGAGAATGCGGACCTATATTCCTCATAGCTGGGGAAGTCAATGATTGGCCAAAGCTTGCATTTCAGCTGGCTGTTCGTGAAGCCGTGCTCCACAGCCTCGAGATCATCGGTAAGTACGACGGGGCAGTCCAGATCTGTCGCGGCCACGAAGATGTGCCATGCTGCGAACCTGGGCAGCAGCTCATCGTCGACGAGCTGATGTGCTGCACTTGCAGGCTCGACTACAGTCGTGTGCGGGCTGTCGCGGCTGAAAACCGACCCTAGGGCTGATTGCGCATTGTGGCACAGCACGACTACATGAACTCGTGAGGAAGCCAGTGACTCGGCCATTTCATAAGCGCGGTCTGCCCAACTAGGGTCGTTTAAACGTGGACGAAGGTAAAGCATTACACGACGCTGAGCGATTGCAAGGTTGAAGGTATTGGCAGCCCTGCAGTCATCAAGGGTAATAATCCGGTGAATAAAGCGCGGCTTCGCAAGGCGAACCAAGTTTTGCCGTTCTGGGCCCGAGACTACAGTCCTCGCAGATTCCTCGACTACTTGATCGAGCGATAGAGTAAAATTATGTTGATCGTCGATTCTTAAGAAATCGGACTCGGACAGGACAGACCAAACACGTCCCCTCAGTGAATCCTGCCGGATGAGTTCAGCGATCAAATCCAAACCTAGTGCGATGACGAGGTCGTAACCCTCATTCTGCACCATGCGTTCGATCTTTTCGGCAAAAGAAACTACATCAGCACCGGATATCGCATAGTTCTCGACGGGGTTAAAGTCCCCAACTGTCGACACGTGTGGCTTTAGGGTTGGCATGTCCGCAGCGGCGGCCGTCGCTGTTACCACATCGACATCATAATTTGACCCTAGGGCCGCGCTGATCTGGTCTGCATATACGTCCTCAGTACCTTGGTTGATGCGACAAAAAAGCACTTTCACTTCAGATGTCTCCGTCTTGAGTCGATACATGCGGTGCGGTCGAAAACTTATGCGCGATGCGAAATACCAGCGGGCGCGGCGCTCGTTCTGGAACGCGACTAAGAGTATTTTCTGACGGCACAATTTCAGTGCCGATACTCCGCAGTCGCGCCGTGAAGTACAGGTCAGGCTTGCCATTCTCTATGAAAAGAACTGGGACGGATCGTTTCCGACTCCACGGGAGTAGCCGGGAAATTGTGTCCGCGGCTATGCCACCTGTTGCATATTCAGCACCAAACCACGGACCGCTTTCAAATGCCGAACGATGGATGATGATCATTTTTGGCTGTCCATCGTCCACAGAATTGACCAAGCACGAGGGCATAAGCGGCATAACGAGGTACGACTTCTCAAGTTCGTCATATAGTTCATCGTGGACTATTGTGGCAATCCTCAACTGGGAATGGTGTGCCGTAGCCGAATTATATCCGATGCCGATGGTGTCCGCCAGTTTGGTCTTTGAGGGATTGGGCGGAGGGGGCGTGGACGATCGACCTCGAGCCGCCAGAAGACTGCCAATGTTCCCGATGCTCGGGTCGAGATCTACTCTCTTCGTGGTTCTCACGCTTCCCCTATCCAGACTTCGACTAATGCTCATACTCCCTAGCATTATCGGTCATGATCCGGCCAATCGCTAAAATTCTGACGAATCCATGTCTGGGCTCGTAAGTGCAGGGCCGGTGTGACGGCGCGAGTTGTCACGGAATTTACATGCTGCACGCCGCCTGCAATTCTTCGTATTTTGAATCAACAAAAATATTCATTGTGGGGGGATAACGCGTATACTTCGTGCCAGTAAGCACCAACGAGACGGCTAAACCAGCCTGTCCACGTTCTCTGAAACCCCTAAATAAACAACATTCATTGCCGCCACCCGTCCAGACAGTGAACAGACAACCAACCCACGATCCGCGTCATGCGCTCGACTATGTCCCGCCCCACAGAGTCTCGCGGCGAACGGCCGGTGCTAGATGTACTGCCCAGGGACGTTGGTTGGGTGAATGTGATGACTCGCTGGAGTCGTTGACTCATGGGTGAGGACCTCCGGTTGCACAGTGGAGTTGCTTAGACAACCGCTGAGGCGACCAGGAGGTCCTCATGTCCCACGCTAATGCCGCTTTGACTCCGCGCCAACGGTTACGCCTCGCGCGTCTCGTCGTTGACCAGGGATGGCCGGTGTCCCGGGCTGCCGAGCAGTTCAATTGCTCCTGGCCTACGGCCAGACGCTGGGCTGAACGCTATGCCGCGATGGGCGAGTCGGGCATGACCGACAGGTCCTCGCGCCCGCACCAGGTGGTGAACCGGACCCCGCAGCAACTCGTT
>NZ_JBLWIJ010000032.1:0-128750 GCF_051365025.1 Arthrobacter sp. R4 | reverse complement strand
TCGAACCAATGAATGCGGCTTGACAGACATAGAAGAGTCCACCGAGGCCACACCGCACTCAAGGGTCAGCCACCCGCCAGCCGCGTCACCAACCTCCGTGGGTAATACAGCTAGGGAGCCGGCACCAGGCCCTCCCAGGCCACGGTCCAGCTTGCCGGGAAGCCCGGGGCGTGCCGGTCCGGGCCACCGTCCCACCCCGCCGCCATCAGGGCGACCGTGGCCAGCAGTCCGCCGTTTCCTGGCAGGTAGAGGGGAAGGGAATCTGTCTGCCGGTTGTGTCCGTTTGGCAGGACGGTGTTTTTCCCGGCCTCCTGCAGGAGGGCGTCGACGGCGGTTTCCGGGTCCTCCAGCCGTGCGGCGGTCATGGCCATCACGGGGTAGTCCCAGCCCCAGGTGCTGTCCCAGTCCCAGGTGGCCAGCACGTCAGCGAGCGTGGCGCGCATGATCTCCGGGTCGATCAGGCCTGTCTGCGGCAGCACCCCCAGTGCGCACAGCATGGACGGGTGGTCCGTGCGGATGGTGAAGGGTTCGATGTCGATCGCGGCGTAGACGCCGTTGACGGTCCGCGGGCGGACCATGCCGTCCGCTACGGCCTGCCAGTCCGGGCAGCCGGGAAGGCCGAGGCGTTCACGCCACGTGTTGGCGGTGCGGAGCGCCCATTGCCAGTACGCCAGCTCGAACGTGGGGTTGGCGACCGTCCCGCGGATGGCCTCATAACTTTCCTGGGCGGGGATCAGCGGCGGCCCAAGCTCAAAGCCACGTGCCGTGGGGTGCGCGAAGCTTGCCATGAACTCGGCGGTTTCGAACACAATCTCCGAAAATTCCTCCAGCAATTCCCGCGAGGGCACCGCCCGGTACGCCAGCTCGGCCAGGTGGATGGGGTGCGGCTGCTGCCAGATCAGGAAGGTGCCGATCGGGCTGGGGCTTTCCCGCCCGTCCGGTCCCACCTGCTTGGGCCAGCGGACGCCGTCGAACCCTTGGGCCTTGGCCGTCTGCCGCGCGGACTCAAGGATGGTTCGGTACCAGCGGAGGCCGGGGAGCAGCAGTTCCGTACGGTTCCAGTGGGCGAAGTGCGCGGCGTGCCACCAGTGCATCTCCAGGTGGAAGCGGCCCCGCCAGGAGTTGCACACCAGCCCGGTCTCCTGTGGTGGCAGGGATCCGGCGCAGTTGATCGCCGTGAGGTACTGGGACAGGACGATCCTGCGTTCAAGTTCAGCCGCCCGCGGGTCGGGTGTGCCATGGAGTTCGACGGCGCCGCCGGACTGCCAGAACTTCGGCCAGTGGTCGCGGGAGGCCTGGGCGACGGCGGTTCCAGTCCCAGTCGAGGGTGCGCCGCCAGAGCTGCGCAGGATGCATTCGCCTTGCCCGGTGCTGGTGAACTGGACGGCCAGGTCAAGGACGTCCTGCCCGGATGCGGCGCGAAGCAGCAGTTCGTGCCCGCCTGACTGGTCCAGCCGGAGGTCTTTTCCGGACACCGTCACCTGGTAACCCGATCCGTCCAGGTCGCGGTCCACGGTCCAGTGCTGGAAGCCGTCCAAGGTGCCCGCCGGTCCCGCCAGGGTGGTGGTGTGGGCCGCGGGGCGGTTCCAGTCCGCGGCGTCATGCCACGCCTCGGACCCATAGGGGAAGGCGAACGTGACCACCAGCCCGTGCTGGAGGGCCGGGGACTCCACGATCAGGCCAATCTGGTCCCGGTCCGGATGGCAGGCGGTGATGACCCTGACGGGATGGCCGCGGAGGCTGAACGTGCTGGTGACTGTCCCGGTCCAGAGGTCCAGGATCTGGACGGGGTCGACGACGTCTGCCGCGGTCAGCGGCCGTGGCGCCCCGGCGGGGTCCTCCCACGCGAACCCGATCCGGCCCAGGTCCAGGCGGTGCGGGTTGACCCGCAGCCAGGTCTCGGCGCGGGACGCCTTGGTCTCCCGGCCGTCCACGATGTCCCCCACCATGTCCAGGTAAGGGACCGGGCCCCGCGCGGAATCGTACAGAACCGTGGAACCCGCCAGGCTGTACTCCTCGTCCGCGGGGATGGAGTGCCAGCCCCATTGGGACTGCGTGCCGAGCAGCGTGCCGGGCGGGGCTCCCACGGGGTACTCGGCCGGGAGAGTCTGGAGCCCGGTGAGGTCCACGGTGAAGCAGAACTCGCCGTTGCCCACGGAAACAGGGCTGCGGGGATCAAGGCTCCGCTGCTCCACGTTGTGCCGGCGGACCAGGGCTTGACGGTCGATGGTGTGCTGGCTGCTCAAATGCCCGCCCTCCTGAAGGCTGCCGGATCTGACGGCGGCCTCCACGGTTGCACCCAGTGAGAAAACGCTTTCCGGATAGACTTCATCCTCGTGTCGTCAGGGGAGCGTGTCAACTTCGCGAGTATCAGGAAGCCCAGCCCGGGGTATGCTTACTCGGCCCGCATGGACCCCAGGATTTCGCGCAGGGCCTCCACCACGAGGTCGTGGTCCTGCTGCTGCGGCAGCCCGGAAACGGTGACCGTGGCTACCGCACCCACCCCGGCCACGTACACCGGGAAGGAGCCGCCGTGTGGTGCGTAGGTGGATTCGTCGAACCACCCGTGGTCCTCGATCCGTCCCCCGTGCAGCCTGCCGCGGAGTCCCACCAGCAATGACGGGATCTCATACCGGGCGGCGGTGCGCTGCTTGGCCCTGACCCAGTGCTCGTTGTCCGGGGTGGCGCCATCCAAAGCCACGTGGAAGAGCACCTGCTCGCCCTTGGTGATGTCGATCGCGATGGGAAGCCGCCGCGACTTCCCCAGCTCCACCAGGAGCAACCCCAGATTGAGGGAATCGTCCTTGGTGAAATGCGGAAACTGCAGCTCGGTGATCTCGGCCTCGATCCGGTCAATCAGGGCCTCGAGCAGGCCTGATGGCTGGGGCAGCCTTGAGTCGGGATTGAACGCAGTCACAGTCGGGTTGTTGGCAGTCATGGCCCACAATCTACCGCCCCAGCGGTGTAAACTGGACCACGCCCATCAGGGCAGATTATTCAAAGACCAGCTTTATTAACGACAGGGGAGCGCCGCCGTCGGGCATCACTGGCATTGCCAGGGAACCGCAGGTGGGCGCTGAGAGTGCGGGACAGCCGCAGACCCTCGAACCTGATCCGGTTAGTACCGGCGCAAGGGAGTCGAGTTCTCGAAGTGTGCGGTAACCGGCGGCAAGCCGACCGCCGGAACACTTTCCCCTCCTGTTCCTCAGGAGGATCACATGAGCACTGCAGCAATCAAAAAGACCGGCTACACCTGGCGCATCGTTGACATCGTGGTGGCCGCCCTCATCGCCATCGCCGGCGGCGTGATCTTCTGGGCGTGGTCCCAGGGCGCCGCCGCGGTTTCCCCGCCCATGAACGCCGTCTACCCGCCGCTGACCGGCCTCATCGCCGGTGGCTGGATGATCCCCGCCGTGCTGGGCATGCTGATCATCCGCAAGCCGGGCGCCGCGCTCTTCTGTGAAACGGTGGCCGCCATGGGTGAACTGATCATGGGCTCGCCGTACGGTGCCTCCGTGCTGTTCTCCGGCTTCGTCCAGGGCCTGGGCGCCGAGATCATCTTCGCCATCTTCGTCTACAAGAAGTTCAACCTGCCCATCGCGCTGCTGGCCGGCGCTGCGGCCGGGCTGTTCTGCGGCCTGAACGACTCCTTCGCCCCCTGGGGCTGGAATATCGCCTACGCCGCCGGTGACAAGCTCGCGTACATCGTATTCACCGCCATCTCGGGCGCGATCATCGCCGGCGCGCTGTCCTGGATCGCCACCCGCGGCCTGGCCAGGACGGGTGTGCTGAGCTCCTTCGCGTCCCGCAAGGCTGCGTCGGAGCCCGTCTTCTCCTAATGCCCGCAGCCTACGACGACGGCACAGCCGCTACGACGCGGCCCGCCGCCGTCACTGCCCGCGGTTGGGGGTGGCGGCACGCCGGCCGGTCCCGGCCTGCGGTCCACGCCCTGGACCTGGACATCAAGCCCGGGGAGCGTGTGCTCCTGCTGGGCCCGTCAGGGGCGGGGAAATCCACGCTGCTCCACGCCCTCGCGGGGGTGCTGGGGGATGTGAACGACGACGGCGAAGCAGGCGATTCCGACGAATCCGGTTCGCTGCGGATCGACGGCGCGTCCCCGCGTGAGCGACGCGGCCGCGCCGGGCTGGTGCAGCAGGATCCCGAAACGCAAGTGGTCCTCTCCCGGCTCGGCGACGACGTCGCCTTTGGTGCCGAGAACCTCGCCGTGCCGCGCGATGCGATCTGGGCGCGCGTGCACGAGGCGCTTGACGACGTCGGGCTCTCCCACCTGCCGCTGGACCACCCGACGTCGGCCCTGTCCGGCGGGCAGAAGCAGCGCCTGGCGCTCGCCGGCATCCTGGCCATGCGGCCGGGGCTGATCCTCCTGGACGAGCCCACGGCCAACCTGGATCCCACCGGGGTCCTCGAGGTCCGTGACGCCGTGGGCCGCTGCCTCGACAAAACCGGGGCCACGCTGGTTGTGGTGGAGCACCGCGTGTCCGTCTGGAAGGACCTCGTGGACAGGATCGTGGTGCTGCAGCCAGGCTCCGCAACTGATCCCGCAGTACTGCTGGACGGGCCGCCCGACCGGGTCCTCGCCGAGGCGAGGGACATGCTGATTGCTGCCGGTGTGTGGGTTCCCGGCTTTGTTCCGGCCACGCGGAACCGGGCTTCCGGCGGCTCCGGGGACCTGCTGCTGGCGGCCGAGGACCTTGCCGTTTCGCGGGAACGGCCGGGCCGCCGCCGCTTCAAAACCATCCCTCCGGTTCCGGTCCAACAGGGCCTTTCAGCCCAGGTCCGCGCCGGGCAGGCGCTCACCATCACAGGTCCGAACGGGGCGGGAAAGTCCACGTTCGCGCTGACCCTGGCCGGCCTGCTGGCACCCATAGGGGGAAACGTTTCAGCCACCCTGGACCTGAGCCAGGGCGCAGGCATCGACCCCTACAAATGGAAGGCGGACCAGCTGATCGCCCGCATCGGAACCGTCTTCCAGGAGCCAGAGCACCAGTTTGTCACCGGCAATGTCCTGGACGAGCTGATGTTCGGCCCCAGGCATCTTGGCCACGGCGAGGAACGGGTGGATGAGCTCCTCCAGCGGCTTCGGCTGACCGAACTCGTGGACGCCAATCCCTACACGCTCTCCGGCGGTGAGAAGCGCCGGCTGTCCGTGGCCACGGTGCTCGCCGCCCACCCGCAGGTGCTGGTCCTGGACGAGCCAACCTTCGGCCAGGACGCCAACACCTGGGCCGAGCTCGCGTCCTTCCTCTCCGAACTGCTCGACGCCGGCACCGCCGTGGTATCCGTAACGCACGATGCCGAATTCAGCACGGCCCTGGGCGGCGCCGAGCTCCGGCTGGGCACCACCGAAGCGGTGGCCCCATGAGGCAGGAACTGACACTGCGGGGGAACCAAGCACTGCTGACCCGTGCCAATCCGCTGAGCAAGTTCGCCGCCGTCGTCTTTATGACCGTGGTGCTGGCGCTGTCCATCGACTGGGTCTCCGCCTCCGTGGCGCTCTTCTGTGAACTCCTGCTCTTCCCGCTCGCGGGACTGACCCTGACGCTGCTGTGGCAGCGCGGCTGGCCGCTGATCCTGGCGGCCGCCGTGGGTGGCTGGAGCACCTCGATTTTGGCTCCGGACAGCGGAAGGATACTGCTCGACGTCGGCATCTGGTCCATGAGCGAAGGCTCCCTGGAGCTGGGGTTGGGCTTTATGCTCCGCGGCCTGGCGATCGCGTTGCCAGCCATCCTCCTCATGAGCTGCACCGATCCCACCGACCTCGCCGATGCGCTGGCCCAGAAGGCCCGGCTGTCGCACCGGTTCGTGCTGGGGACGCTCGCGGCCATGCGGCTTGTTGGCCTGATGGCCGAAGAGTGGCAGACCATTGGGATGGCCCGCCGCGCCCGCGGCGTTGGCTCGCGCGGCAACCCGGTGCAACGGATGAAAGCCACCCTGGGCCAGAGTTTCGGCCTCCTGGTCCAAGCCATCCGCAGGGCGTCCCGGCTCGCGGTCACCATGGAGGCGCGTGGCTTCGGCGGCGGGGACCGGACCTGGGCACGTGAATCCACCTACAGCAGGCTCGACGTGTGGGTCCTGGCAGGCGGGGCCCTGATGGCCACGGCGGCCGTGGCCGCCGCCGTGTTTGCCGGCACGTGGAGTTTCGTCGGCGGCTAGTCCTGGAGAGAACGTATGGCGTTCATCAGGAAGTAGCCGCCCTCAGCGCGACGTTCAGATACAGGAGTGGTTGTAGTCGAATTCCCCGGACACGAACTGGGTGAGTGCGACCTTGCCGCCGGCGGTGAGCGGGGCCTGGGAGCAGATCGCCTTGGCCCCTGTTGCGGTGCTGGCACCTGCCAGCCAGCTGGGCAGGGTGTAAAGGCTGCTGGAGCTGCTGACAGTGCCTACGATCTGTCCCCACTGGTACCCGCTGGAGTAGATGCCGACGTCGGCGCCGATGCCGTGGAAGAAATCGGTCATGCCCTCGAGGACTGCGCGGTTCCAGTTCCTGTTGCCCGACCATGAGTTGCCGGTTTCGACGTCGAGCCACCATACATACTCCGAGGGCTTGCTGATGCCGCGGAGGTACGCGTCGTCGTAGGCCTTGGCATAGCCGTACATGTAGGAGCAGGCTTCGCTGACCTCCGGATCGTCATGGCTGTTCCTGGTGCAGTCACCGTACGGATTGTGGACAGGCTTTGCGGCGGGGTAGTCATTGCTGGTGGGCCACCACGAGCCTGCCAGTCCGGGATTGGCTGTATTGACGTAGAGCGCAACGGTTGGCTGGGCGGTGGGGTTTTCTGCGCGGTCCCCGTTGGCGTCGATGGCGTTCGCCCACTTCAACTGCTCCGCGAGGCAGGGGTTCGTTGCGTTGGCACGGCCGTTGTTGACTCCGACAATGGCGAAGGCCGCGCCCCTGGGGAGTGGTTTGTTGCACTGTGGCCAGGAGACGTCGTTGCCCAGCAGCGACGGGCTGCCCTCGCCGGGGGAGGGCACTGCAGCAACCGGCGGCGCGAACACCATGCCAAACAGCAGGGCCAGGCCGATCGCCAGGGCGCAACGGATTAGCCTCAGCGCACCCGTTGAGGTGGGTACCGTTCCCCGCACAGCTCTGTGCATGGGACCTCCGTCCTAGCCCGGCGGGCAGGTCTTTCCAGTCTCCTCCGCCGCGGCGACGCGGGTCAAGGGCGGCCGCGGGCAGCGAAGGCTATCGCATGAGGTGGGTACATTGCGACTCTGTCCTCCCGGTTCAGCGTGACCGCGTGGCAAAATAGCTCATTTATGATATTTTTTTCTTATGACTCAGGAAACTGCTGAACACGTTGCCGCAACGCTCCGGGAGGCCCGCAGCCAGAAGGGCTGGACCCAGGGACAGCTGGCCGCCGAGCTTGGAACCAGCCAAAGTGCCGTCGCACGGATGGAACAGGGGAAACAGAACCTGAGCCTGAAAATGATCCAGCGGCTGGAGGCCATTTTCGGACTCAGCATCGTCAAAGTGGGCACGTCCCAGATGACGCATCTGCGGGTCGAGGGTGCCCGCACACTGTCCGGGTCGGTGGACGTAAACAGCAGCAAGAACGCCGGCGTCGCGCTGCTCTGTGCCAGCCTCATCAACCGCGGCACTACGGTCCTGCGGCGCCTGGCCCGGATTGAGGAAGTCAATCGAATCGTCGAGGTCCTGAGCAGTATCGGCGTCGAGTGCACCTGGCTCAACGACACCGACCTCCAGCTCCGCCGCCCCGCCGCCCTGGACCTGGCGGCCATGGATGTGGAAGCGGCACGCCGCACGCGGAGCGTCATTATGCTGCTCGGCCCGCTCCTGGACGAGGCCGGGGAATACCGCCTTCCGTACGCCGGCGGCTGTGATCTCGGCACGCGCACAGTGGAGCCGCACATGCAGGCGTTGCGCCAGTTTGGGCTTTCGGTGGAGGCCACCGCTGGTTTCTACACAGTCCAGGCACCGCAGGAGGACACCCTCGACCGCTCCTTCGTGCTGACTGAGCGCGGTGACACGGTCACCGAGAACGCGATCATGGCAGCGGCCCACCGCCGCGGCACTACCGTGATCCGGAACGCGAGCCCCAACTACATGGTCCAGGACCTCTGTTTCTACCTGCAGATGCTGGGTGTGAGCATCGACGGCGTGGGCACTACCACCCTGAAGATCACCGGGCAGCCGCACATCGACGTCGACATTGAATATTTCCCGTCCGAGGATCCCATCGAGGCGATGAGCCTGATCACGGCCGGCATCGTCACCAACTCGGAGGTGACCATCCGCCGCGTCCCCATCGAGTTCATGGAAATTGAACTGGCAACGCTGGGTCAGATGGGCCAGCAGTTGGAGGTTTCCGGAGAGTACATGGCCCGCAATGGCCGAACCCGCCTGGTGGATGTCACCACCAAGCCGTCCGAGCTGCGGGCGCCGGAGGACAAAATCCACCCCATGCCGTTCCCCGGCCTGAACATCGATAACCTTCCGTTCTTTGCGGTGATCGCGGCCAACGCCGAGGGCCAAACCATGATCCACGACTGGGTTTACGAGAACCGGGCCATCTACCTCACGGAGCTGAACCGGTTGGGTGCCCAGGTGCAGCTCCTGGACCCGCACCGGATCTACGTCACGGGGCCCACACGTTGGCGCGCGGCGGAGGTGGGCTGCCCGCCGGCACTCCGCCCCGCCGCTTGCCTGCTGCTGGCCATGCTGGCGGCCCGCGGCGTCTCCGAGCTGCGGAACATCTACGTGATCGAGCGCGGCTATGAGGACCTGGCCGAGCGGTTGAACACCATCGGGGCGAAAATCGAATACTTCCAGGACTGATTTTGAACGATTCTGCTCCATCATTCGGGGCGCCTGTCCGTTAGCCTGCGGAATCCCGGGGTTGCGGGCCCGTCCAGACGAAATGATGGGGCAGGATCCGTCACCCGCGGGGACGCCCGCGTTCCAGCACAGCGCGGATTTCCTTCAGGACCGTCTCCGGACTGTTCCAGATCTGCTCCGGAGCGTAGCTCAGGACAGAGTAGCCCTGGACCTGGGCGACGTTGGACCGGGACATATCCTTGCGCCAGGCCGCACGTGAACTGTGGAACTGGAAGCCATTGATTTCGACAATCAGCCAACCGTCGATCAGGATGTCCACGCGCCCTACACCTGGTATCTGGACCTGCCTGCGGAACGCTAGCCCTGCTGATTCGAAAAGAAGTCTGGCACTGATCTCCGGTACCGACTCGGACAAGCCGTCTGCCTTCGCCAAACGCTTCCGCGCGGTTCCGAAATACTTGGCTGTCAGTTCGGATTCGAGGAGTGCGCGGTGAATCCCGTGCTGTTGCATGGCGGACTGCGCCATTGCCACAGCGTCGACTTCCGGGAGGCAGGTCAACGCGTGGATGACCGTGTCTTCAGGGCTGGCGATGGGGAGGCGCTGGTGTTGTTCGAAGCGGAGGCGGCCGTGCCTGGGGCGGCACTTGCTGCGCCTGTGTCGGCTGGCCAGGTGCAGCCCGCCGGGCCTGTCTTTGAGCCATAGCCCGTAGTAGGACGCGCTCGAGGCGCAAGTCAGGAGCGAATCGTCGATGATTGCCTGCCTGAATTCGGGGTTGGCATCCGGTAGTGCCCAGACCCCTTTTCTGGGCTGGATGGCTCCGGCCGTTCCCAGGCTCCGCACGTCGCGGGCTGAGTACCCTTCCCGCCGCAGCATGCCAACCCGCGCCACGCCGCCCAGGGATTTCAAAAAGTCCAAAGGATCCATGGATCGAGCTAGCCACGGTTTTGCCCACGCCTGGCTGGTGGAGCGTGGCTATGTGGACAACCCCAACTGTGGAGGAGCTGTTTCCCGGGGGATTTTGCACCATCATTCGCCGGGGCCAGGACAACGCGCCCGGCCTTCAGGGCCCTCGTTGTCCCAAAGCAGGAATGATGGAGCAGAATGCGTCGAATAGTTCGCGCTTCGTCATGATCGGCCCCAACCCCGCCAAGCGTGGCGGCGTTGAAGCAGAATAGAGGCATGCGAACATTCGGCGTCGAGGAAGAGCTCCTGATCGTTGATCCGGACACAGGGGCGCCCCTTGCTCTGGCGGATGCCCTGCTGTCCGGCCGGCGGCTCGCGGCCGACGACGCACCGGAGAATCCGCATGCGCTGGAGACCCAAGACAAGACCGTATACGACGACGACGAGCTGGGCCTGAGCGCCGAGCTCAAGCTTGAGCAGATCGAGACCCAGACGCGGCCGTGCCTCCAGCACTCCGAACTGCTGCCGCAGATCCGGGCGGGGCGGCTGCTGGCCGACCAGGCCGCGCTCAAGAATGGCGCCAGGGTTGCCGCGCTGGCCACGTCGCCGCTCAGCTCCACCACCCACACCACCCCGGACCCGCGCTATGCACGGATGCTGGAACGGTACGGCCTGACCGCTCAGGAGCAGCTGACGTGCGGCTTCCACGTCCATACCTTCATCGAATCGCCCGATGAGGGCGTAGCCGTGCTGGACAGGATCCGGGACAAGCTGGCCGTCCTCACCGCCTTGAGTGCCAACTCGCCCTTCTGGAATGGGATGCCTACAGGATTTGAGAGTTACCGGACGCAGGCCTGGAACCGGTGGCCCACGTCCGGTCCCGCGGGCATTTACGGCACGTACTCCGCGTACCGGCGGGTGGTGACGCGCCTGTTGGACAGTGGCGTGATGCTGGACGAGGGCATGCTCTACTTTGATGCCCGCCTGTCCCGGAACCACCCCACTGTGGAGGTCCGCGTGGCCGACGTCTGCCTGCGCGCGGAGGATGCCGCCCTGATCGCAGTGCTGGTGCGGGCGATGGTTGAATCGGCCAGCAGGGAATGGCGCGACGGCGTCGAGCCGGCGCCGGTCCCCACCGTCCTTCTCCGGATGGCCGCGTGGCAGGCAAGCAGCAGCGGATTGGGTGGTGAACTGCTGGATTTCGGTACGTTCAGGCCTGCCCCCGCCGTTGATGTGGTGCGTTCCCTGGTGGATTACCTCGCGCCGGTCCTCCAGGAACAAGGCGAGCTGTCCCTGGCACGGCAGGGCGTTGAGGACATCATCGCCCGGGGTACCGGTTCGGCTGAACAGCGTAGGGTCTGGGACTCGGTGCTGGAAAAATCACCGCCCGACGACGGCGGGTTGGCTGCGGTGGTCTCCTACGCCGTGGGCATCACAATGCGCGGAACTTCCGGGCTGCCCGAGGTCGATGCTGCCCCCGAACTGCTAAGGGTGCGCCAGTCCTAGGCTCCCGGCGTCCGCTGTGTCCGCGTTGTCCGCAACCGGGGCAGCGGGTTCTTCGTAGCGCATAAGCTGGGCGCCCACCGCGGCCTCCACCAGGTAGAAAACAAACGGCGGGATGTCCTTTGTCCCTGCCAGGATGGCGCCGAAGGCGGGAGCACTCGCCGCCGCCGTGATGCCGGTCCAGGGTTTCAACGGCGACAGCAGCAGGCCTGCACCCAAGGCGGCCAGCGCGCCGATGTGGAGGCCGGAGTAGGTCAGGAACGGCCAGCTGGGACCCCTCCGGTACGCGAACTTCTCCAAATCCGATGCCCGGTCCGCAAGGGCAACAACGAACAGGGGTGCGCCCACGACGAGGGCGGCCGCTGCGCCGGTGGCGAGGGTCTTCGCGGGGCCGGATCTGAGGGCCTGGGCGAATCGGACGAAGCCGATGGGCACCGCTGCGGTCCCTGCGGCGGCGAGGAACTGCCCGGCGATCCAGGGCCCCCGGCTGCGCTGCAGCATGGCCAGCCGCGCTGCCGGGTCCTGGGTGGCGTGCACCATTCCTACGAAGGAAATGCCTACGCCCCAACAGCAACTGGCCGCAACGATGACTGTTCCGGCCTTTTGATACGGCCTGTTGCCCCGCAGTGCCTGCTTCCCGTGCATGGCTGCCTCCCGGTCCGGCGGATGCGATGGCCCAGCACAGCGCAGTAGTGACCATGAAGCTACGCCGACGTGCCGCCGTGGTCAACAGGTTAGAGCCAGCGGGGCCCGCCATCATGCACCGATCGCCAGTCGCACGCCCAAGGCCAGCATCACGACGGCGATCAGGCCGTCGAGGAGGCGCCAGGAGGACGGACGCGCAAAGAACGGACGCAGGACCCGGGCGCCGAACCCCAGCGCGCTGAACCACGCGATGCTGGCGGTGATGGCACCGGCCCCAAACCACCAGCGCAGATCCTGGGCCTGCTGGTTGGCCACCGAACCGAGCAGCAGGACGGTATCCAGGTAGACGTGCGGGTTGAGCCAGGTCAGGGCCAGGACCGTGGAGATGGCCGCCCCGGCGCTGAGGGCCGGATGTTGTCCCGAAGCTGTGAGGGCGCCGGGGCGGATCGCCCTGCGGGCGGCCATGGCACCGTATCCCAGCAGGAAAATGGCGCCGGCATAGCGCGCCACGTCCACTACTGCCGGGTTTGCGTGAATGAGTGCCCCGATCCCGGCGATCCCAGCGGCGATGAGCAGCGCGTCGGACACACTGCAGACCAGCACGACGGCGGCTACGTGCTCACCCCGGATGCCCTGCCGGAGGACAAACGCGTTTTGGCTGCCGATAGCCACGATGAGGGCAAGCCCGGTGCCGAAGCCAAGCACGATGGGGGCCAGAAGTGCAGTCAGATCCATGTCATCCAACGTACGGCGGACCATATGATTACTCCAGCTAAACATTTTTACTTCTCCTAAGGAGTGCTAATGAGAACCTTTCAGCTGGAACAGCTCCGGACGTTTGCCGCGGTGGTGGAGGAAGGAACCCTGGAGGCCGCAGCCAGGACCCTGGTGGTCACGCCCTCGGCAGTTTCCCAGCGGCTCAAGGCAATGGAGGATGCGGCCGGACAGATCCTGTTCCAGCGGACCAATCCCGTGCGGCCCACCCCGGCAGGGGAAGCGGTCCTTCGGTTCGCCCGGCAGGTCCGTCAACTGGAGTGGGATGCGTCGCGGGAGCTCGGCGAGAGCAGCGACAGGCCGGGCACGCCCATTCCCTTGGTGGTGAACGCCGATTCGCTGTCCACGTGGTTCCTGTCCGCGCTCGCAGGCCTTCCACCGGAGCTCGGCGCATTCTTTGAAATCCACAGGGAAGACGAACAGCATTCAACGCAGCTACTGCGCGCCGGGACGGTGATGGCCGCTGTGACCGCTAGCCCGGACCCGGTGCAGGGCTGCAGCGTGGCCCTGCTGGGAGCCTTGAGATACCGCGCGGTCGCCAGTCCGGGCTATGTCCGGCGATGGTGGCCGGACGGCGCTGACCTCAGGGCCGGCAGCCTTGCCCCGGTGATGGACTTTGACCGCAAGGACGACCTGCAGGACGGGTTCTTTCGCAACCTGACCGGAACGGAACTGAACGCACCGCGGCACTATGTGCCGACGTCGGCAGAGTTCGCGCAGGCAATCCGCCTGGGATTGGGGTGGGGGCTGTTGCCGGAGCAGCAGTGCCTGGCCGACATTCGGGGCGCCGCCCTCATCGAACTGGCCCCGGCGCACCCTGTCGATGTGGCCTTGTATTGGCAGCGGTGGAAGATCGACTCCCCGGTGCTCAACCAGCTCTCCGACGCAGTCCGGGAGACGGCGTTCCAGCAACTCCGCCAACCCGGGGCCTGACCAGCCGCATAGGTGCCATGCCATACTCAGGCCGTGACGTCGTCGCACTCGTTCCGTGCCGAATTGTGGCTCTATCCGGGAGAAGCCGGATGGCACTTCCTCACCCTTCCGGAGGTCATTGCCGACGACCTCCGCGAGGAAGCGGCTCCGCTCCGGAAGGGCTTCGGCTCGGTCAAAGTCACAGCCGAAATTTCCGGCCACACGTGGCAAACCTCAGTCTTCCCGGACGGCAAGTCCGGCTCGTACCTGCTGCCGGTGAAGAAAGCGATCAGGACTGCGGCCCGCATCACCGCAGGGGACACAGTAGCTGTTAACCTCGAAATCCGGCCCGAGTAGCAGGAATGGGAGCTCCGTGAACCCTTTTGCGGCCAGCGGGCAATACATAGTGTGAGCACAGACAACGACATCATCAGGCGGTCCCGGGACAGCCCCCAAGTTTTCGGGGAGTTGTACGACAGATACGCCTCAGTCATCTACAGATACGCCGCAAGAAGGGCTGGTGATTTCGCCGCCGACGACGTCACATCCGAGACCTTTCTGGTCGCCTGGGAACAACTTGAAACCTACGATCTGGACCGGGAGGATGCCCGGCCGTGGCTTTTCGGGATCGCCACAAACTTGCTCCGGCGGCACCACCGCGCCGAAGCCAAGATTCTCAGAACCGCAGGAAAAGCGGCTCTGCGGGAAGCCGTCGCCGACGATTCGGACCGGATTGCCGCCCAAGTGGACGCCGTTGTGGCGACCGCTGGCATTGCTCGCAGCCTGAAAGCTATGGCGGCCATAGACCGGGAAACGCTGCTGCTCTACGCCTGGGCGGACCTGACCTACGAGGGCATCGCCGTGGCCATGGACGTACCGGTGGGAACCGTGAGGTCCCGTCTGAACCGTGCCCGACGAACACTGCGGACCCGGCTCAACCTCGAAATACTTGATGAAACGGAGAACGACCATGAACGATTTACAGCTGCTCCGCGAAATGCGTAGCGACGTCGGCTCCGCCCCGCCGACAACTTTGGCACGCGGACGCAACAGACTCATGTCCAAGATCAGTTCCGACTCCGACTCCGGCCCCGAGGCAACGGCCACAACGTACGCCCCGGCCAACGTTCGCCCGATCCGCTTCCGGCGCCGTGTCCTGATCGCTTCGGCAGCTGCAGCCCTGCTCGTGGGGGGAATCGTCGTGGCAGATGTAGTCAGGCCCAGTGGTCCGGGAGCAACCGCCGAAGCAGCCGAGGTCCTGAACAACGCCGCGGCAGCAACCATCCAGACCTCCGACCCGGAAGTGGGACCCGGCCAGTACCTGAAGATCGATACCACAGCGGTCTACGCCGCCGGAGTCGCTTTGGGGGACCCCGGAGCAGGCGGCCGTTCGGTGGAGTGGCTGGACAAATCTTCGGACCAGCTTTATGTCCCAGCCGACCATGCCTCCGAATGGATCTGGAACCGCGAAGCCCGCATCCCGACGACGTTCTTCAGCGAGGAAGCCAAAGCGGAGGCCACCAAATACCAGCAATCCCAGTCTGAAAACCCCCACGGCGCGGGAGAACTGCTCCGGGCACCGGGAGGTAACTTCTACGGAGGACCGCGGCTGCTGTTCGCCGGCTTGCCCCTGGAGGAAGGCGTGAAGAATCTGCCCCGCGACCCCCAGGCACTCCTGGACACCATTCGACAGCGAGGCAAACAAGGCAGGCCGGAAGCCGAAACGTTGGAAAGCATTGCCGCCGCCCTGCAGACCGGAATCGTCCCGGCGGACCTTCGCGCTGCACTGTACAAAGCGGCCGCGCTCATTCCCGGAGTCACCGTCGTAGACAAGGAGGCGAACCTAGACGGCAAGGTAGGCACAGCGATCGGGATCGAGCATCCGGACAGGGAAACGCGGACGGACATCATCATTGATCCCGACACAGGGCTGCTGATCGGAGAACGAGTGGTCACGCTGACACCTGGCGAGACCTTCCCAGCCGGAACAGCGACCGCTTGGACCTCGGTTGAGACCTCAGTGGTCAATTCCGCCCCGTAAGCAGGCGCCGATCAGATCTGCTTGAGCGCCTGTTCGAGGTCGCGGATGAGGTCGTCCGCGTCCTCAAGGCCCACGGACAGCCGCACCACGCCGTCGCTGAGCCCGATGGCGGCGCGGCCTTCGGGACCCATGGCACGGTGGGTGGTGGTGGCCGGGTGCGTGATGAGGGACTTGGCATCGCCCAGGTTGTTGGAGATGTCGATGATCCGCAGCGCGTCCAGCAGCGCAAAGGCGGCGTCCTTGCCGGAGCGGCCGTCCGTCGTGGCGAGCTCCAGGGTGAGGACGGTGCCGCCGGCCTTCATCTGCTTGGCGGCGAGCTCATACTGCGGGTGCGATTTCAGCATGGGGTACTTGACCCAGCTGACGGCAGGCTGCTGTTCGAGCCATTCGGCCAGCCGCAGCGCCGTGGCTGAGGAATGGTTCACGCGCAGGGCCATGGTTTCCAACCCCTTGGTAAGTACCCAGGCGTTGAAGGCGGACAGCGACGGGCCGGTGTGCCGCATGAGCTGCTTGACCGGCCCGTCGATGAATTCCTTGGTGCCCAGGATGGCGCCGCCCATGACCCGGCCCTGGCCGTCGATGTGCTTGGTGCCTGAGTACACAATCACGTCTGCACCGAGCTGGCCGCAGCGCTGCAGCAGGGGTGTGGCAAAGACGTTGTCGACGACGACGGTAGCGCCGGCGGCGTGCGCCAGTTCGCTGACCGCGGCGATGTCCACGATTTCCTGCATCGGGTTGGACGGCGATTCGAAGAACACTGCCGTGGTGGGCTCCGACAGGGCCGCGCGCCACTGCTCCAGGTCCGGTCCGTCGACGAATACCGTCTCAACACCCCAGCGGGGCAGGATCTCGTTCAGGATCACAAAGCAGGAGCCGAACAGTGAGCGGGCTGCCACTACGCGGTCGCCAGCGGCCAGCAGGGCACCCAGGGCGGTGAACACGGCGGACATTCCCGACGCCGTTGCGAAGCACGCCTCAGTGCCTTCGAGCAGGCGGAGCCGTTCCTGGAAGGTGGCCACGGACGGGTTGCCGTAGCGGGAGTAGACAAAGCGCTCGTCCTCGCCGGTGAAGGCGCGCTCCGCTGCGGCGGCGGACTCGTAGACGAATCCGGAGTTCAGGAACACCGGTTCGGTGGTCTCCTGGAAGTTGGTGCGGTCCAGCCCGCCGCGGACGGCCTGGGTGTCAGGGCTCCAGCCGGCGGCATCTTCGTTGAAGGTCACTTAGTTCTTTCCCAGGTTGGTTGGCAGGCCGCGGTTCTTCCAGCCGTTGACGGTGCGCTCGCCGTAGCGGTCCGGTTCGCCTTCGAAGCCCTCCAGGACGTTGTAGGAGGTGAAGCCGGCCTGCGTCGCGGCGATGGCGGCCGAGATGGAGCGCTGGCCCGAGCGGCAGATGAACAGGAGTTCGGTGCCGGTGTCCTCCGGCGCCTGCTGCCTCAGGTCGGTGAGGAACTCGGGGTTGGGAATGCCGCCAGGGAACGTCCACTGTATGAACAGGGGGTCGTTGTCGGTTGCCTTGGTGTCAGGGATGCCGATGTGCGCCCACTCACCCTCGGTGCGGACATCCACCAGGATGGCGCCCTGTTCCAGCTTGGTCCAGGCTTCCTGCGGGGTGAGGTCTCCGGCGTAGCTCACGCGTGGCCCTCGCCTTCGAACTCAAGGTCTTCCACGGCGGTGGCGACGGCGGCGTCCGCACTGGCGATGGCGGCCGGGAGGATGAGTGCCTGCGCCACAATCACCTGGCCGCCGTTGGACGTGGCAGCCGGGCTGCCATGCAGGACATAGCCTTCGGCCAGGGCGGTGGAAATCCGCTCACAGAAATTACGGTCGTCCGGGCCTGTGATGAGCCGGTACGACAGTTTTTCTTCAGGGGCAGGTGCGTCAGACACGACGGATCTCCTTCTCTCACGCTTGCAACTCGAATGTCGATATGCCGAGTATTCACCTGAGGCACCCCGCCGCGAAAGGGAGGGTTGCCGACCGGCCAGTCAGGGCTTGGCGCCGGTTCTCATTACTCCTCAAAAACGTAACACTTGGCCCGCCTGGCCGCACCGCCGCCGTCGTCATGTTCCGTAACCAACACGTGCTTCCGCGGCCGTCACCCGGACGGGACAATCAGTTCATGGGGAAATCCGGGCGGGGACTGGCTTCATTCGCTCGTTTGAGGACTGCCGCTGCATTCCTCGTACTGGCAACGGTGGCCACTGGCTTGAGTGGTTGCCGGGACGTCTTCGCGCCGCCGCCCTGCATGCCGCCCGCGTACACAGTCACGCCGTCGGAAGCCAAGCCCGGTGAGCAGGTTACGGTCAGCGCGCAGGACACCAGCTGCGATGCCCGCTACGGGCAAAACGCGCAGGTCCAGGTGACGGTGCGGGACGCCTTTGGATCGCTGATGCTGGAGGAACTCGCACCCATGAGCGACGACGGCGCGTTTACTTTCGTGTTCACCGTCCCGCCGGGCGCGGCTCCCGGCAAGGCGGCAGTGGGGGCGCACCCGTACAACCTGGATTGGTGCGACGACACCGGGGTTAACAACCGGGCCGGCGCGGGGCCCAGGACGCTTGTCCTGGTCTCGTGTGCCGAGCGCCTGGTGCCGTTGCTAATACTGGCGGGTACCGGGGCCTGAGCAGCGCCGACGCCCGTGGGGACGGGCGTCAGGCCCTGAGGATGAGGGCCTCGCCCTGGCCGCCGCCGCCGCACAAGGCCACGACGCCGATGCCGCCGCCGCGCCGTTTCAGCGCCAGGGCCTGGTGCAGGACCAGCCGTGCCCCCGATGCGCCGACGGGGTGGCCCAGCGCGATCGCCCCGCCCTCGGCGTTGATCTTCTCCGCCGAAATGCCAAGGTCCTGGGCTGACTGGATGATCACCGAGGCGAACGCTTCGTTGATTTCCACCAAGTCCAGGTCCTCCACCGAAATCCCTTCTGCGCGGAGTGCTTTTTCGATGGCGCGGGACGGCTGGGAATGCAATGAGCCGTCCGGCCCGGCTGTCTGCCCGTGGGCGCCGATCTCGGCAATCCAGGTGAGCCCCGCCCGTTCGGCGGCCGCCTTGCTGGCCACCACGACGGCGGCCGCGCCGTCGGAGAGGGGAGAGGCGGAACCTGCGGTGATGGTGGCTGAGTCTGCCGTGGAAAAGGCGGGCTTGAGCGCCGCCAGGGCCTCCGCCGTCGTGCCCGGCCGGATCCCCTCATCGGCATCGACGGTGACGGCAGGGCCGCGGCGCTGCGGGATATCCAGGGGAACGATCTCTTCGGCGAGCAGTCCTGCATTCCGCGCTGTTTCGGCCCTCTGGTGGGAGCGGGCGGCAACTTCGTCCTGCTCCCCGCGGCTGATCCCGCGCTCAGCATTGCCTGCATCGGTGGCGGCGCCCTGCAGGATTCCGGAGATGGGATCCTGGAGGGCGTCGTGGTTCAGGGAATCCACCAGCGGGGTATCGCCGATGGCCACGCCGGTGCGCAGGCGGGGCAGCAGGTGCGGGGCGTTGGTCATGGATTCCTGGCCGGCGGCCACGACGAAATCAGCCTCCCCGGCGCGGATCATCCGGGCCGCGTCGATCACGGCGGTCAGCCCGGAAAGGCAGAGTTTGTTGATGGTGACCGTGGGGACATCCCAGCCGATGCCTGCCGCCAGGCTTGCCTGCCGGGCCGGTCCCTGGCCGGCTCCTGCCTGGATGACCTGCCCCACGATTACCGCATGTACCTGCCCCGGCGCCACACCTGCGCGTTCCAGCGCATGGCGGATCGCATGTGCGCCCAGTGCGCTGGAGGAGAGGGAAGACAGGCTGCCGCGGAAACGGCCGAAAGGGGTGCGGGCACCTCCGAGGATGACGGCAGTGCGGTCCTCGTGGGCCGGGAAAGTGTTGGCCGTGGCGTCGTTGACCATGATGCTGCCTTTCGGTGGAGGCGAGGCTCGGGGCGACGTCCAGGCGCGCCCGGGGTGCTGTTTCCTCAAGCATGTCATGGGCGGTGGCGGTGCGGGAATGGAACGCAGGAAGGGCCGGGGTGGCCCCGGCCCTTCCAGTGCTGCCAGCCAGCCGATCGCCTGCGCCCGCTTCTTCGGGACCGCAGGATCTAGGCGGGATGGACGTTGTCAGGTGGCTGTTTCGGTCGTGAGGCTGTTCACGTCGCAGCCAGGTGTGGTGCCCTTGCCAGCACGGCGGCCATGAGCTCAGAGGTGGTTGCCAGGACGCGGGAGCCCCGGCACTGCGAGCAGCTGACGGCGGCCGCCAAAGTGTTCTTGCGTGCATCTAGAACCACCACCGAGTCCAACGCCAGGTAGGAATCGGTGTCACAGTCTGCGCACCAGGGCCGCCCGCCCCGTGGCTGGAAAGAATCCCGTGGCAGGTAACTGCAGAAGGGTTTCTCCATGGGGCTTAGACCAGGCCGGGGTAACTCGTCAGTATGTAATCAGCTGCTGCCGGGCCCTTCATGCGCAGGCCGTTTTGGTCGGGGTTGATCCGGCGGGACATGGCAGCCCAGAAAGTGGTTTCGGCGCGGGGGGTCTGCTGATTGAGGAAACACCAACTGGTGTAAAGGCCATACAGGGGATCGCGGGCAAGGGTGACATCAGGTTCACCGACGCACGTTGTAGCTTCGCGGAGGAATTTGTCGAACTGCGAATGTGCCATAATCGGCTTCTCTTTCGCCAGGTGCAGTTGGTGCCGCCGTTCGGCTACAGCAGCGCGAACCTCAACGCCGTGCACGTGGGCATTCAGGGTATTCGTGTGCCAGGACGGAGTCCGGACTGGCTAAGAGTTTGATTTGGCTGGCCTGTCCGCCCAGCAACGCGGTCCCTTGTCTGAAACCCGCGCCTACATTTTGCTCTACAACGTAGACTTTACGCGTAGACTACGTATTAGGCAAGCGTCTTTATTTTTCCTATCCCAGCCCGACGCTTCAACGCACAGGATGGAATCCCATGCCCTCCCCGAAGACCCCGGAGAATGAAATGGCGAGCCCTAAACCGCGCCTGAGCAGGGAACTGGTGCTCTCCGCGGCCTTGGAACTCGTGGATTCCGAGGGCCTCGACTCGCTGACTATGCGCCGCTTGGGGCAGGTGCTGGAACGCGATCCAATGAGCCTCTACCGCTACGCAGAGAACCGCGCCGCCCTGCTGGACGGGGTGTCCGAGATGGTCCTCAATGAGCTCGCTATCTTCCCGGCCGATCCCGACTGGAAGGCGCAGCTGCGCCGCATTGCCCACGACCTGCGGCTCCTGGCACTCCGCCACCCAAACGTTATTCCCCTGCTGGTGACACGGCCGCTCTCCACGCCCCTGGGCCTGCGGCCGTTGGGTACCGTGCGGCCATTGGAGCAGATCCTGGGCTTGCTGATCGACGCCGGGTTCACGCCCACGGATGCCTTGCACGTGTACCGGGCGTACTACGGCTTCCTCTACGGCCACATCCTCAACGAGCTCCAGGAGTTCATCGTGGACCCGGAGGAAAACGAGGCCCTCCTACGGCTGGGGCTGCACCGCTTGCCGGCAAAGGACTTTCCCCGGCTCCGGGCATTGGCGCCGGTGTTGGCTGATTACGACGGCGAGGCGGAACTCGACCAGGGGATCACCATTCTGCTGTCCGGGCTGGAGACCCAACTTTCCCGGGCAATCGCCGCAACACCGTGAGCTTGCGGCGCCAATGAACTCGGCAGCGCGCCGTTGTACTACTCGAATGAAGCGCGACGGCGGTCGGACAGCCTTGTGTTCCAGACGTCCGGTTTGTTGACCTTGAAACGGCGCCCGGTCAGGGCGCGCGGCGTGAGCCGTACGTAGTGGTTCTTCGCGCCCGGGTGCCAGGGCTCCAGGTTGAGGTTGTCCACGGCGGCCTTGTCTTCCGGGTCCTCGATCACTTCAATGTCGCCGCGGGCCACCACGCTCCAGGCTGTTTCTGTGTGCGGGTCATAACCATCACATTCCAGCGCTGCCGGCTTCTCCGTCAGCGCTGCCCAAAGCTTGGTAACTCCGGAGGTCCGGAACACGAGGCTCCGGCGGTCCAGCACGAAATTCACCGGAAAGATCTCAGGATGGTCGTCCACGATGACGGCGATCCGCCCCAGGGTCTCATCGGCCAGCAGTTCCCAGCACTCATCGAACGTCAATTTGTCATCAGGCACTTCGGTGGAGGTCATGGACCACACCCTACGGCTCCTGCGGCCGGTCCAAAAGGGGGTTGGGTCCGCCCGGTTGGGAGCTGCGCCCCGCTTCCGGCAGCGGCCGGTTCCGCGGGCACGGCAGGGGAACCTGCAAAAAGTCGCAGGCTCCCCGCCGCATCCGGGGGTTAGAGCGTTGAGGTGTCGATGACGAACCGGTAGCGCACGTCGGACGCCAGCACGCGTTCGTAGGCGTCGTTGATCTTGCTCGCCGGGATGACCTCGATCTCGGCGCCGAGGTTGTGTTCGGCACAGAAGTCGAGCATTTCCTGGGTCTCGCGGATGCCGCCGATCGCTGATCCGGCGAAGGAGCGCCGTCCCAGGATCAGTGAGAAGACGTTGACCGGGAGCGGCTCGGCCGGAGCGCCCACGTTCACCAGGGCCCCGTCGAGGGTCAGCAGCTGCAGGTAGGCGCTGATGTCGATCGGTGCGCTGACGGTGTTGATGATCAGGTCGAACGTGTTGGCCAGGTCCGTGAACGTGGTTTCGTCGCTTGTGGCGTAGTAGTGGTCCGCGCCGAGCTTCAGCCCGTCCTCCTGCTTTTTCAGCGACTGCGAGAGCACCGTGACCTCTGCGCCCATGGCATGCGCGAGCTTGACGGCCATGTGGCCGAGGCCGCCAAGGCCGACGACGGCGACCTTCTTACCGGGACCCGCACCCCAGTGACGCAGCGGAGAGTACGTAGTGATGCCTGCGCACAGCAGGGGAGCGGCGGCGTCGAGCTCGATCCCTTCCGGGATGGTGACCACGAAGTCCTCGGTCACCACCACGTGTGTGGAGTAGCCGCCCTGGGTGATGGTGCCGTCGCGATCCACGGCGCCGTACGTGCCGATGTTCCCGGCGAGGCAGTACTGCTCCTCGCCCTTTTGGCAGTTGACGCATTCGCGGCAGGAGTTGACCATGCAGCCCACGCCCACCCGATCGCCCACGGCGTGCTTGGTGACGGCGGAGCCGACCTCCGTGACGATGCCGGCGATTTCATGGCCGGGCGCCAGCGGGTACTGCTGGGGTCCCCAGTCGCCGCGGACGGTGTGGATATCTGAGTGGCAGATGCCGGCGAACTTGATCTCGATCAGGACGTCATGGGCGCCGACATCGCGGCGTTCAATCGTGGTGGGGATGAGGTCGCCCGTTGCGGACGGGGCAGCGTAGGCATTGGCGGTAAACATTGTTCTCCGTAAGTTGGCTATGGGATCGCTTCGTTGGGTGGAAGATATCGCTTCCTAATCAGCAAACCCTCTGGCGCAGCTCGGTGGAAGGTCCTGCTAATACAGGTACTGGCAGAGCCTCCCACGGGAACACGGGCAGCCCTCGCAGGGAAAGAGTGCGCGGCCGTCCTGGCAGACAGACAGACAGACAGACAGACAAGGCAGGCAGGCACGCAGGCAGGCCTATTGGATCCCGGCGAACAGCTCGCTCAGTTCGGCCGTCAGCTGCTTCTTGACGGCTGGCGTTCCAATTTCCTTGCCGTCAATGTGGTTCACGGGAGCAAGCAGCCGGATGCTGGAAATGAGCCAGACGGCGTCGGCATCCAGGAGGTCCTGTGGCTCCAAGGGTCCGTAGCCAAGTTCCCACCCCGCGGCTTTGGCGGCGGTGAAGAGCGCACCCTGGGATGTCCCGGCAAGAATGCCGCTATCCAGCTGCGGCGTGATGAGCCGCTTGACGGTGCGGCTGCCTGCGCCACCGCCGTCATCGGACGTTTCCACGTGCGCGAGCAGCACGGTGGAAGTGGGACCCTCCAGGACGCGTCCGTCGGAGGACGTGAAGATGACGTCGTCGGCGCCCAGTTTGTGGGCATGCCGCAACGCCGCCATGTTCACCGCGTAGGACAGGGTTTTGGCGCCCATCAGCAGCCATGGCGCGCGTTCGGCAACGCCGCTGTCATAACCGCGGTCCAGCAGGATGACGTCGATCCCGGTTTCGCGCTGGCGGCGGCTGGCGGCGCCTACGGGGGACACCTGGACCCAGCTCGTGGGGCTGGCCGCGCCCTCCACGCCGCGCGTCACCACCAGCTTCACCACGAGTTCGTCCTCCGCCGGTGAGGACGCGGGATGCTCGGTCCGGTGTTCCTCTACGGCTGTTCCGATGGCCGCGCGCCACTGGTCCTGGCCTGGAATCACCAGATCCAGTGCCTCCGCCGAACCTTCCAGCCGGTTCAAATGCGCTTGGAGCTTCCGCACTGCTCCGCCCACGGCCAGCATGGTCTCGAAAACACCGTCACCGCGCGTTGCCCCCTGGTCAGTGGCCATCAGTTGGGGCTGTGAGGCGTCGGCCAGCCGGCCGGCAGGGAACTCGGAATCCAGGAAAACGAGCACCACGGAAGCAGGAGAAGTCATGGCTCCAGCTTAGTCCGGCTGCCCGCGGCTAAGCTGTGGTCATCGCCCTGGCCGGAACCCGTCCGGAGGGCGCACACAGTCCGGGGGTTCTGAAGTGTTGTGGCCGTTTTCCCTTGCCGGCACCGTGCCGGGTTGGCTGACCCTGCTGCTGGCCGCCGCCGACCTCGTGATCCGGGTGGCGGCCCTGGGCATCATCCCCGGCAACCGGCGTCCCACCACCGCCATGGCCTGGCTGCTTGTCATCTTCTTTGTCCCCTTCGTGGGACTGGTCCTGTTCCTGCTGTTCGGCAACTTCAAGCTCTCCAGCCGCCGTCGCGAGCAGCAGGAGACCGTCAACGCCAGGGTGCGTTCGGGCATCTCCGCGCTCGCCGACGTCGAAAGTGAATACCCGGGACCGGAATGGGTCACCTCCGCCGGAGAGCTGAACCGCAGGCTGGGCTCCCTTCCCATGGTGGACGGCAACTCGGTGGACCTCATTCCCGGCTATCCGGACTCGATCCTGGCCATGACCGAGGCGGTGCGCAAAGCCAAAAAGTTCATCAACGCCGAGTTCTACATCATGAGTACGGACCACATCACCGATGACCTGCTCACCGCGATGGAAGAAGCTGCTGAGCGGGGCGTTGAAGTCCGGGTGCTTTTCGACCACATCGGCACCCTGCGGATCAAGGGCTACCGCAAGCTGCTCAAACGGCTTCGGGCAGGAAAAATCCAGTGGAAGCGCATGCTCCCGCTGTTGCCCATCCACGGCCAGTGGCGCCGGCCGGACCTGCGCAACCACCGCAAGATCATGGTGATCGACGGCGAACTCGCCTTCACTGGCTCGCAGAACCTGATCGAGCCCTCCTACAACAACCCCAAGCACCGCAAGGCGGGCCGCGAATGGGTGGAGCTGATGGCCTGCCTGCGCGGTCCCATCGTCACCACGCTCAACGTGGTCTTTGCCACCGACTGGCTCAGCGAAACCGACGAGTCCCTGGAACACCAGCTGCAGCTTCCGGCCAACCCGGCTCCCGGAAACGTCACCGCACAGGTGGTTCCCAGCGGGCCGGGGTTCATCACCGAAAACAACCTGCGGCTGTTCACCACGCTGATCTACTCCGCCCAGCACCGGATCTCCATCTGCAGCCCCTACTTCGTGCCCGACGACTCGCTGCTTTACGCCATCACGACGGCGGCGCAGCGGGGCGTGGACGTGGAACTGTTCGTCTCCGAGAAGGGGGACCAGTTCCTGGTGCACCACGCGCAGCAGTCGTACTATGAAGCGTTGCTGGAAGCTGGAGTGAAGATCTACCTCTACAGGGCTCCATTTGTGCTCCACGCCAAGCACTTCACGATCGACGACGAAGTGGCGGTCCTGGGCTCGAGCAACATGGACATGCGTTCGTTCTCGCTGAACATGGAAGTGTCCGTGATGCTCCTGGGCGCGGAAATCGTAAATGAGATGCGCGCGGTGGAGAACACCTACCGCGACATCTCCCATGAGCTCAGGCTCGAGGACTGGCTGAACCGGCCGCTCGCCGCCCGCTACATCGATAACGTCGCCAGGCTGACCGCAACTGTCCAGTAACTCCAGGTTCAGGAGTCGGGGAAGTCGGCGCCCAGCGCGGACAGCACGCCGAAGGCCTTCACCCGGATTTCGTCGTATTCCTCGTCCGGAACGGAGTCCGAGGTGATGGCACCGCCGACGCCGAGAGTGAGTTCCGCCGTCGCCGTATCACCGCTGCCGTCCCCGGCGACGGAATTGATCACCAAAGTGCGGATGGCAACGGCCAGGTCCGTGGCCCCATTCAGCGAAAAGTAGCCGATGGCCCCGGAATACAGGCCCCGCGGCCCCTGCTCCAACCGGTCCAGGATGGCCATGGTGCTGATCTTCGGGGCACCGGTCATGGACCCCGCCGGGAAGCACGCCGCCACCGCTTCGGCCCGGGGCGATCCAGGCAGCAGCTGCGCGTCGATAGTGCTGACCATTTGGTGCACAGTGGCGTAGCTTTCGATCGCGCACAGCCTGCTGACCGTGACGGATCCGGGTTCGGCGAAGTGGCTAAGGTCGTTCCGCAGCAGGTCCACGATCATGATGTTCTCTGCCCGGTCCTTGAGTGAGGTTTCCAGGTCGCGGCGCAGCTGCGCGTCCCGCGCGGGATCTGATGCCCGGCGGCGGGTGCCCTTGATCGGCTCGGCCCGCATGCCGCCGTCGGAAGCTATCTTCAGGAACCGTTCCGGCGACGTGCTGGCCACGGTCAACCCGCCAAACCGCAGGTAGCTGGCGAAAGGGGCGGGGTTCCTGCGGCGCAGGGCCAGGTAGGTGGCCCAGGGCGCGGCCTCAGCCGCAGGCACCTG
The DNA here is from genome assembly GCF_051365025.1 of Arthrobacter sp. R4. Taxonomy (NCBI): domain Bacteria; kingdom Bacillati; phylum Actinomycetota; class Actinomycetes; order Micrococcales; family Micrococcaceae; genus Arthrobacter; species Arthrobacter sp. R4. Next base: position 102,333 of record NZ_JBLWIJ010000032.1, on the reverse strand, counting down.
TGCCGTGAGCGTGGTGGTGAGGCAGACCTCGTAGGAGTTTCCTTCCCCGATCTCGTGCTGGGCGGCCGCAATTTTGTGTTTGTAGTCGAGTTCGGTGTCGCGGCCGCTGAACACCGGTGGACGGACGACGGCGTTGCTGCCGCCGGCGGGGTCCGTCATCCCGGCGTCGTCGGGGGCTGCTTCCGGCGCTGCTGGCGGAGCCGCCGTGGCCACGGCGGCGCGTGCCGATGCGAGCCAGCTGCCTGCATCCGATGATTCGAGGGCGAGCAGCCAAACTGTGCCCTCGGCGTGGTCCAGGACAACAGCCCTTCCGGCGAAGATCAGGGCGGCATCCGGGGTTGGAGCGGCAACATCCGTGCCGCCCGTCTCGCGCTTGAGTTCGTAGCCCAGGCATCCCAGCCAGCCGAGCGCAAAGTCACCGGGATAATCGTCCGGAGTGCGGACCGCCCGGCGGCCCCAAACAGTGTCCAGCCAGCGGAAGAACGGGCCCGGCACGCGTGCGGTGGCGCTGCCGGCGGCGATGAGGCTCTCGCCTGACCGGTGCGTGACCACCTGGCCGAACACGCCGCCGTCGTCCGCGAGGATACTGAAGCGGCTGCGCTCCGCTGCCGGGGAAGGCCCAAGCGGCGGGGCGGACGGGGCGTTCGAGGAGTCCAGCCATACGGCGTTGCGCGAGCTGCCGTACAAGTCCGCGAACAGCGCGGCCGCGTCCGGCCGGCAGTCCAGCCGTTCCGTACGGAGCCTCAGGCCGCGCCTTGCGGACAGTTCGGGGACCAGCACGGTTCCCAGCGAGGGGAGGTAGGGCAGGAGCTGCAGGACATCGGTGGGCGCGGAGCCGTCTGCCTCGTTCAGGACGCGGATGTCTGCGTGGGCCGGGACGTCGTCGCCAGCAAGCCAGGCGTCTTCCTGGGCCGCCCACTGGTCCCAGAACGGCTCGTACGTTCCGCCGTCACGGTCCAGCGCCCGGGTCCGGCGGACATCGTCCGGCGAATCAGCCCAGACAACGGCATCCAGCATGAGGCGGGCTTCGGCTGCCGCGGAGCCGACTCCCTCGATGATGACGATCTCGGCGGGCAGCGTGACCCGGGTGTCGCCGTCGTAATGTTTTTCCCAGTCCCAGCTTGTCCACGTGGCACGGTCGCCGCGGCTCAGGGGGGTGAGGACCGTGGAGACGTAGCGCTCGATACCGGCGGCGAGGCCGTTCCAGCCGGGGTAGATGTCCTCCAGGTGGAAGAGCGAGACCTTGTGGTGGTTCCGGAGCCGCGCGGCCAGTTCGATGGCCAGTGTGGTTTTCCCTGCGCCGGATCGCCCGTCGACGGCGATGATCACAGGTGCGGGGGTCATGAAATAGAGCGTACCTGCTGCTCCTGCTGCCTGCTCCGGTCGCGGCTCCGGATGACGGACCGGACGTGCTCAATGATCCCCGGCAGGGCGGTCTGGATCTGGTGCCACACGACGTCGAAGTCAGCTTGGCCGCCGTACCAGGGGTCCTCGATGCCCTGGTCCAACAGGTCTTTGCTGGCTACTTTCGGGTCGAAGCTGCGCAGCATCCGCACTTTATCCATGGATTCCTGGTCCGGAGCGTTTTCGCGCAGCCAGGCGTAGTGGTCGATGTCCAGGGCGAGGATCAGGTCCCGTTCGCCGAACCAGCCGGCCTGCCACTCGCGGGCAATGTGCCGGTCGGAGGTGAGCTTCGTGGCTGCGAGCCGGCGGGCTGCCCTCGGATCGATGGGGCGCCCGGCCTCATAGCCTGTGGTCCCTGCAGAGTCCACCGTCACCTCGCCGTCAAGCCCGGACGCTTCAAGCGCCGCAGCCAGCATCAGCTCGGCCATGGGGGACCGGCAAATGTTCCCGGTGCAGACGGCAATGATCCGGTATGGGCTCGACGATGAGTTCATGGTGCTAAGCATGCGGGATACCGCCGCTCTTGGCTAGCCGGTTTTCGGCATGTTTCACGGATTCGTAAAGAGAATTGCATAAATGGTCACGATGCGGTTGCAGTGTGCTTCATTTGAACCACGATCCAGCGGTTGGTCAGTGGATCAGGGCGAGGAGAATGCCCACCGCCACGAACAAAATGCCAAAGATCCGGTTGAGGATCTGCGGTCCGCGGGCGGTGTGGGTAAATCGCTGGAACGACTTGGCAGCAGTGGCGAAGAAGAACCACATGACGAGGATGTCAATGACTACGACGGTGGCGGTCAACACCAGATACTGCGGGAGCAGCGGCTGTTCGGGCCGGATGAACTGCGGCATGAACGCAAGGAAAAAGACGATGGCCTTGGGGTTCAGCAGGTTGACCCACAGACCGCGCCGGAACATGGACCCCGCGGGCTCGTTCCCGAGCGACTCGGCCGCCTCCTGGTCGGGTTGGGGTTTGCTCAGAAACTGGCGGATGCCCAGGTACACCAGGTAGGCCGCTCCGGCGTAGCGGATCACGTTGAAGGCGACGGGGGAACTGGCCACGAGGACACCCACTCCGAGTGCAACTACCATCACGTGGATGACCAGGGCTGCCTGCTGGCCCAGGATCCCCCAGATGGAGCGGCGGAATCCTGACGTCAGGGAGTTGCTCATGGTGTTGATCGCACCGGCTCCCGGTGTGAAGCTGACCAGGACGCCGGCACCCGCGAGGGCGAGCCAAAGGGAGAATTGCACCTCCCGAGTTTAGTGCCGGTTCACCACGGGGTTGTCACGGGCTGTATTGGCGGCTCGCGGTGGCCGGAACAGGTTAAGAGCCGTATGTGGACAACGACAGCCCATGGTCCTACGCCCGGGCGATGACCTCGCCGTTCGGGATCAGGAACCAGCCGTCGTCGGTGGATCCCCAGCGGTGCCAGCCCGCCGAAATGCGCGCCAGGTCAGCGGCATTGGCAAACCCATACTCCAAGGCCTGTTCCGCGAACGCTGAATGCAGCACCCGCTCGCCCCAGACGCGGGCCTGCCACCTTCGCTGCTGCCCGGTGGCGTAGAGCCAGTTGCTGCTGGTGGGCGCAACATCGGTGAAGCCGGCGGACTGCGCCCACGAAACCAGCCGGCGTCCGGCGTCGGGCTCGGCCCCGTTGCGGCGGGCGATGCGTTGGTACAGCTCCATCCATTCGTCCAGTTCCGGGAAAGCGGGGTACCAGCTCATGCCGTGGAAGTCGGCGTCGCGCACTGCAACGATCCCGCCAGGCTTGGCGACCCGGCGCATTTCGCGCAGGGCCTCCACGGGGTCGGTAAGGTGCTGCAGCACCTGGTGGGCGTGAACGACGTCGAACGTCTCGTCCTCGAAATCGAGGTCGTAGATGTTCCCGGCCAGGAACTCCACATTTGCCACCCCGCGTTCAGCGGCCAGCGCCGAAGCCTGGGTGATGATGTCCGGCGCCCGGTCCAGGCCAGTGACCTTTCCGGGTGCCACCAGCTCCGCGAAGTCGCAGGTGATGCTCCCGGGGCCGCACCCGACGTCGAGCACTGAAGTTCCGGGGGTGAGGTGCGGAAGGACAAAGGCCGCGGAATTTTCCGCCGTCCTGGACGCATGGGCGCGGACCACCGACTCGTGGTGGCCGTGGGTGTACACGTCGTCTTCAGGCTGCTGCGCACTCATAACCAAACGCTACCGCCGCGGTAGCTCGAATGGGAGGAGCCGCCGTCGTGCCTTCACCCAACTAAGTAGCAATAGATGTCGTTTTGAGCTCTCATAACGACATCTGCTGCTACTTAGTTGGGCGAGGCGGGGGAGACTGGGCCGGGCCGCCGTTGGACGCTTCCTGGCGGGCGGCGATAGTGGCCTCCACCATCGCGGTCATAAAACGGGTCACGAGCTCCAGCTCTTCGGGCGAGAACCCGGCCATGGCCGTGCCCATGTGGCGCGAGAGCGGCATGAACATGGCTCCGCCGTCCTGGAACGCCTTGGGCGTCATGCGGAGCTGGACCTGCCGCCGGTCTGAGCCGAGCCGTTCCCGGACGACGTGTCCGGACTGGTCCAGCCGGTCGATCAGCGCGGTGGTTGCCGGTGAACTCAGGTTGAGTTCCTTGCGGAGGATGCCGGGGGTGACCACGGTGCCCTTTGCAGTGTGGCGCATGATGACGGCGAGGGCGTTGAGGTCCGTTCGATGCATGTCGTTCCGTCCGCCCGCCGTATCCACATAGCGGTTGGCCTCAAGGGTGAAGTCCTGAAGCAGGCGAACCAGTGACTGGGGGCCCGCATTTGTGGGGCGCTGGAATGCTTCGTCTGCCATGTTCCGCCTCCTTCGCTCGCCGCTTGATGCCCTGACGGATATTACTGCAGCGCAGCCCGATGAGCGGAGTCCGCCGGAGAACTTCCCTGGGTCTATATCTCCAATCCTATATCTCTCCATGGTGGAGATACTCTATGATGGAATCAATTGTACTCTTCCGTCCCCCAGCCCAGAAGGAATCATGAAATCCAGTCCCCAACACAGTGCGCGGGTCCCGTTCTGGCTGCGCTGGCTCATCCCGGTGCTCCTGGTGCTCACGTGGCTGGCCATCGCCGGAGTGGGCGGTCCCACGTTCGGCCGGCTCGACGAAGTCTCCTCGAATGACCAGGCCTCCTTCCTTCCCGCCGGTGCCGAGGCCACCGCCGCGCAGGACTGGCAAGCGAAGTTCCGCGACTCGGACGAGATCCCGGCGGTCATCGTCATCGAGAACGGCGGCGCCATCAGCCCCGCCGAACTTGGCCAGCTGGCGTCCCTGAAGACCGGGCTGGAGAAGTTGGAGCTGGGCAGTGCCGTGATCGGGCCCATCCCGTCGGAGGATGGGGAGGCCGTGCAGTTCATCGCCCCGATCGGGTCCTCCGACGAGGTCAAGGAATCGGTTCAGGAGCTGCGGGACTTCCTCGCGGACGCCGCGCCTGAGGGCATGCATACTTTCGTCACGGGGCCAGCTGGGCTGACCGCCGACCTGGTCAGTGCTTTCGCTGGCATTGACGGCATCCTGCTGCTGGTGGCACTGGGGGCTGTCTTTGTCATCCTGCTGATCGTCTACCGTTCGCTCCTCCTCCCCGTCGCAGTGCTGCTGACCTCCGTCTTCGCCCTGTGCGCCGCCATCCTGCTGGTGTTTGGCATGGCAAAGCTCGGCTGGATCCAGCTCAACGGCCAAAGCCAGGGCATCCTGTCCATCCTGGTGATCGGCGCCGCCACCGATTACGCCCTGCTCTACGTGGCACGTTTCCGGGAAGCGCTGACCCACACCACCAACAGGACTGCCGCCGTCCTGACCGCCTGGAAAGCGTCCTTCGAACCGATCCTGGCCTCCGGCGCCACCGTGATCATCGCACTGCTCTGCCTGCTCTTCTCGGACCTGAATTCCAACAAGGCACTTGGTCCCGTGGCCGCGGCTGGCATCCTCTGCTCACTCTTCGCCGCCCTGACCCTGCTGCCCGCAATGATGGCCCTCCTGGGCAGGGCCGCATTCTGGCCGTTCCGTCCCAAGCTGGTCCCGGCCGGCGAGCGCGAGCCTGCCCTGGTCACCGGCTTGGAGGGGCAGAAGGGTATTTGGCGGGCCACTGGTTCGCTGGTGTCGCGGCGCCCACGGACGGTCTGGATCGCATCAGTCATGCTGCTGCTGGTGGCTTCGGCCGGAGTGCTGCAGCTGAAGGCCAACGGCGTGCCCCAAACGGACGTCATCCTGTCAGCCTCCAACGCGGTGGACGGCCAGGACGCGCTGGCGCGCCATTTCGACGCCGGCAGCGGCAGCCCCGCCGTCGTGGTGGCGGACGAACGCAGGGCTGACGAGGTGCTGGAGAAGGTGAAGGCAGCCAACGGCGTGGGGGATGCCTACCTCCTGGCTGAAGGAAGCGTGCCGATCCTTTCCGGCCAGCCAGGTGTCCCGGGCACTCCCAGCGAGCCGGATGTCCGCGACGGGAAGGTGCTGATCAACGCCACGCTGAACTACGCGGCCGATTCCATCGAGGCCGAGGAAGCCGTCAAGGTATTGCGCGAGGACGTAAAAACGGTCGACGCCGGCGCCCTGGTGGGTGGCGTGACGGCCACCGCCCTGGACACGAACACCACCGCCCAGCGCGACCTCGTGATCATCATCCCCATCGTGCTGGTGGTCATCCTGTTCATCCTGATGCTGCTTCTCCGCTCGGTACTGGCGCCGGTCCTGCTGGTGCTCTCCGTGGTCCTGTCCTATGGGGCCGCCATGGGCGTGTCGGCCCTGGTGTTCAATAACCTGCTGGGCTTCCCGGGCGCTGACGCCACCGTGCCGCTGTTCGGCTTTGTGTTCCTGGTGGCCCTGGGCGTGGATTACAACATCTTCCTGATGAGCCGCGTGCGGGAGGAGTCCCTTAAGCATGGGACCCGGCCGGGCATCCTGCGCGGGCTTGGCGTGACCGGAGGAGTGATCACCTCGGCTGGTGTGGTGCTCGCTGCAACGTTTGCTGCCCTGGGGGTCATCCCCATCATGTTCCTCGTGCAACTGGCGTTCATTGTGGCCTTCGGCGTCCTCCTGGACACGGTCCTGGTGCGCTCGCTGTTGGTTCCGGCGCTGGCGTACGACATCGGTCCACGCATCTGTTGGCCGTCCAGGCTGGGTAAGCCGGAACTGGACGCGGCCGGCCTGCGTGGCAGTGACGCCCTGGAGCCCGAGGGCGCCGGTCGCCGTTAGGACTGCAGGGGCGCGTTGCGGCCGGCCCGGTGCGTCACGCCGGGCACGGTTTCAGGTTGGTGCGATTTCCGCGGCCCCGGATTTCCGCGGCCGCGCCGCTCCGGCTGGTCCGAAAGCATGCTGTGCGTGAGCCCGGAGGCGTTTGGGACTTCACCTCTGCGCGCGCCACCAGGCCACCGTGGCCGCGGCCGCCTCCGGAAGTGGCGTGGGGCGAAGGCCCAGGGCCGTTTGGCTCGGCGTCGAATCCATCACGAACGGCTTCTCGAACTGGTAGAGCATCTCGGCGAGTTCGCGGACATCCTTCGAGAAGGCCCCGAGAGCACGGAGCGCCCAGCCCGGCACCGCCACCATCTTCGGTGATTCCACTCCGCCGGCCTCGGTGAAGGCCGTCGCCAGTTGCCGCTGAGTGACTGCCTCCAAGGTGGGGGCGTGCCACACCTGGTTCCACAGCAAAGGCGTCTGCGCGGCATGGATCATCGCCGCGGCCAGATCCGGGACGTAGGTGAACGAATGGGGCTGGCTGGTGCTCCCGATCACCCAAATCCTCTTGCCCGCCAGAACAGCGGGGACCATTCGCTCACCGGCGTGGGAGGTCCTGACGCGCGGTCCGAAAAAGTCGCCGGCCACTACACTGACGGTGTTCGTTGGTGAGGCATCCCGCGCCTTCAACAGTTGCGTCCGCACGCCTCGCTTGCCGCCTTGGGCGGTCCGCGGACCTGCCTCGGTCATAGGGCGCCCGGGTTCGCTGTACGAGTAGAGGCTTTCGGGAAAGACGACGACGGCGCCCGCTTCGCCTGCCGCCGCAAGCACCGTTTGCTCGGCCCGGGGCAGTTCGGCTTGCCACGCGTCAACGGTGTAAGAAGAGCCGTGAACGCAATGAAAGACGGCGACGGCACCCGCAAAGGCGCCCTGCACCTGTGCGGCATCCTGGACATCTGCCTTGACGCGCTCCACGAGGGGATGCTCAGGTCCCGTGCCCGAGCGGGTAAGGATCCTGACCTTCTTCCCCTGCTCGGCGAGCTGTTCAGCCACCGTCCAGCCTACGGGGCCGGCTCCGGTGACAACGTAGATATTGCTCATGACTTCTCCTTCAAGGTATGGGCTTTGAGAGCACTGCTCTCGCATAAGCCTGCATCCACTCGGCACGCCTTGTCAAGAGCGGTGCTCTCATTTGTTGACAGTGCTCTGCCTTGTGCGATGCTTGGATCCATGAGTGACGCTGCAGCAGAGATGCAAACCATGCCCAGGACGCCGCGGGAACGCGCGCGGGCCCAGACTGTTGCGGACATTGTCCGGCTGGGCAGGGAGCATCTGGCCAGCCATGGTGCGGCAGCACTGTCCCTGCGCGCCGTCGCCAGGGACCTGGGCGTGGTCTCCTCTGCCGTCTACCGCTACGTGGCCAACCGCGACGAACTCCTCACCCTCCTGCTGGTGGATGCCTACGATGACCTTGGCGACGCCGTCGATATGGCGGTGGAAGCGGTGCTCCCGCAGGACCATGCCGGGCGCTTCAAGGCCCTGGGCCGGGCCGTCCGGGACTGGGCGTTGCGTGAGCCGGCCCGCTACGGGCTGCTGTTCGGCAGTCCGGTGCCCGGTTACCAGGCACCGGCCGGGCGAACCACCACGCCTGGAACCCGCGTGGTTTACAGCCTGATCGGCATTCTCGATGCCGCCTACCGCGCGGGTGGGCTGACGACGGCGGCGCCCACCGCCGTCGTGCCTTCCGCTTTGTCCGCTGACCTGGAAGCCATCCGAAACGAACTGGGGCTTGCCGTCCCGGAGGGGCTGCTGGCGAACGGTGCCCTCGTGTGGACGTCACTCTTTGGAACGGTGAGCTTCGAGGTTTTTGGCCAGTACGGAGCGGACACCTTCAATGCGCGTGATGAACTCTTTGAGCATCATCTGGCCGTGCTGGCCAAGCTGGTGGGGCTCGAAGCCTGACGGGCTGCGACTCCGGCAGGCGCCAGGCGACGCCAATTAACCACCCTGTTTTGCCGGCGGGCCGCTGGGTAGACTCCAAAATGCGCCCGCCTGGACGCGGAACTCAAAGGAGAGGTGCGCCATGACCGAGAACCAGGAAATCCCCGGGGAGGAGTCCCGGAAAGGTAGTTCAGCCCCGGGGATGGAGGGCGAGGGCGGGCAGTACGCGGAGGGGGACTATGGGGACGTTGGCAGCGTGGAAGCCCCTGCCGACGACCCGGCGGATGCCATTCGCGAGGAGCTTATCGATGGCCAGGTCAACACCACGGACGAGGAGCGGGGTCCCCTGCACGGCGATCCGAACTCTCGGTAGGCCTCCTCAAGGTTCTCCTATAGCGAAACGGTGAGCCGCCGCCGTCGGGCTTAATGCTTGCAAAGACGCGGAAAACGCGGCTCTGTGCCTGCAACCGCATCCAAAGTTGAGCGTACTTCGCTCAAGTTGGATTGACATCGGTAGCGCCCGGAGTAAAGTTGAGTGTAGAACGCTCAATCCCGGGGCGCCAGCAAGTTTCCAAGGAAAGAAGGAAGCAACACATGTCACGTGCAGTAGGTATCGACCTCGGAACCACCAACTCCGTCGTCTCCGTTCTCGAAGGTGGCGAGCCCACCGTTATTGCCAACGCCGAGGGTGGCCGCACCACGCCGTCGGTCGTTGCATTCTCCAAGTCCGGCGAAGTCCTGGTCGGCGAAATCGCCAAGCGCCAGGCCGTCAACAACATCGACCGCACCATCACCTCCGTCAAGCGCCACATGGGCACTGACTGGAGCGTCGCCATTGACGACAAGAAGTACACCCCGCAGGAAATCTCCGCGCGTATCCTCATGAAGCTGAAGAACGACGCCGAGGCCTACCTGGGTGAAAAGGTCACCGACGCAGTGGTCACCGTTCCCGCGTACTTCAACGACGCCGAACGCCAGGCCACCAAGGAAGCCGGCGAGATTGCCGGCCTGAACGTCCTGCGCATCGTCAACGAGCCCACCGCTGCAGCACTCGCCTACGGCCTGGACAAGGGCAAGGAAGACGAACTCATCCTGGTCTTCGACCTCGGTGGCGGTACGTTCGACGTCTCCCTGCTCGAAGTTGGCAAGGACGAAGACAACTTCTCCACCATCCAGGTCCGCTCCACCGCCGGTGACAACCGCCTCGGCGGCGACGACTGGGACCAGCGCGTCGTGGACTACCTGCTGAACCAGCTCAAGGTCAAGGGCATCGACCTCTCCAAGGACAAGATCGCCCTCCAGCGCCTTCGTGAGGCATCCGAGCAGGCCAAGAAGGAACTCTCCTCCTCCACCAGCACCAACGTCTCGCTCCAGTACCTGTCCGTCACCCCCGACGGCCCGGTCCACCTGGACGAGCAGCTGACCCGCGCCAAGTTCCAGGACCTCACCAAGGACCTGCTGGAACGCACCAAGAAGCCGTTCCACGATGTCATCAAGGAAGCCGGCATCAAACTCTCCGACATCAACCACATCGTGCTCGTTGGTGGCTCCACCCGTATGCCCGCCGTGTACGACCTCGTCAAGGAACTCGCCGGCGGCAAGGAACCCAACAAGGGCGTCAACCCGGATGAGGTTGTGGCCGTTGGCGCAGCACTCCAGGCCGGCGTGCTGAAGGGCGAGCGCAAGGACGTCCTGCTGATCGACGTCACCCCGCTGTCCCTCGGCATCGAAACCAAGGGTGGCGTCATGACGCACCTGATCGAGCGCAACACCGCCATCCCCACCAAGCGGTCCGAGACCTTCACCACCGCTGACGACAACCAGCCGTCCGTGGCGATCCAGGTCTTCCAGGGCGAGCGCGAGTTCACCCGCGACAACAAGCCGCTGGGCACGTTCGAGCTGACCGGCATCGCGCCGGCTCCGCGCGGCGTCCCGCAGGTTGAGGTCACCTTCGACATCGACGCCAACGGCATCGTCCACGTCTCCGCGAAGGACAAGGGCACCGGCAAGGAACAGTCCATGACCATCACGGGCGGTTCCAGCCTCTCCAAGGAAGACATCGACCGTATGGTCAAGGACGCCGAGGAGCACGCAGCCGAGGACAAGGCCCGCCGCGAGGCGACCGACACCCGCAACACGGCTGAGCAGCTGGCCTACTCCGTAGACAAGCTGATCGCCGACAACGCCGACAAGCTGCCTGAAGAGGTTAAGACCGAGGTCCAGGCCGACGTCGACGCCCTCAAGAAGGCCCTCGAAGGCACGGATGACGCCGCCGTGAAGACCGCGTTCGAGAAGCTGCAGGCTTCCCAGACGAAGCTCGGCGAGGCCATCTACGCCCAGGCCGGTTCCCCCGACGGCGCCACCGGTGCCGCAGGTGCCGAAGGCGCTACGGGCGCCCCTGCCGGTGACAAGGCTGCGGATGAAGACATCGTCGACGCCGAGATTGTCGACGAAGACGAAGCGAAGAAGTAGCCATGCCGCACCACGGTAACGAGGAAGAGCACAACTCTTCATCAGGCCACGACCGCAGCGCGGGGCAGAACGGTAACGGCCACCAGGAACCGGTCATCCGGGACAACCGCAAGGTTGACCCGGTGACCGGGCAGGCCCGGCACCCGGAAGGGGAAGCAGCCGCCAAGGCTGGTTCCCCTGCCGCCGAGCCGGCGGACACCGACGGCGACGCCCTGGCCCAGGCCGAGGAAATCCTCAACGGCGTTGAGGTGCCTGCCGAGGAATCCGTGGCCCAGGGCGTTCCTGGGGGCTCGTCAGCTGAAGCGGCTGAGCTGAAGAACGACCTCCTCCGCCTCCAGGCTGAGTACGTCAACTACCGCAAGCGCGTCGAACGCGACCGCGCCGTGGCAGGGGAGATGGCCGTCATCGGCGTCCTGAACTCCCTGCTTCCGGTGCTGGACGACGTCGATGCTGCCCGCCAGCATGGTGACCTGGCCGACGGCCCGTTCGCCGCGATCGCCACCAAGCTGGAGAACGCGCTGAAGACGTACGGCCTGGTCCGCATCGATGAGACCGGCGTGGAGTTCGATCCCACGATCCACGAGGCCCTCATCCAGCAGCCGGGCGATGACATCGACGTTGACACCGTCAGCCAGGTGCTCCGCTCCGGCTACAAGTCAGGCGAACGCGTCCTCCGCGCAGCGCAGGTAATTGTGGCAGTCCCTGCGTAGCATTAGCCCCATATCGAGATGACAGTTCGCGGCAGTGATTCGACAGAACATTGGCGCGAACTGTCATCTCGGCACAGATTTTTGAAAGGAAACGCCATTGGCTAGCCAAGATTGGGTGGACAAGGACTTTTACGCGATCCTTGGTATCGCCAAGGACGCTTCCGACGCCGACATCAAGAAGGCCTACCGGAAACTTGCCCGCCAGCACCACCCGGACACCAACTCGGGGGACTCTGCGTCGGAGAAGAAGTTCAAGGACATCTCCGAGGCCTATTCGGTGCTCTCGGATCCGGACGAGCGCCAACAGTACGACGCCATCCGTGCGATGGGCGGCGGGGCCAGGTTCGCCCCGGGCGGCGCCGGCGCGGCCAATGGTGGCTTCGAGGACATGTTCGGTGGCCTGTTCACCGGCAACGCGGGTCGCCACGCCGGCGGGTTCAGTACCTCCGGCGGCATTCCGCCCGAGTTCGCCGACCTGTTCGGCGGTGGCTTCGGTGGCCAGCCCGGCTTCCAGCGCCCGCCAGCCAAGGGTGCCGACCGCACCGCCACCACCAGCATCTCCTTTGCCGGGTCCATCCGCGGCACGACCATCGGCCTGCGGGAGCCCAACGGCGAAGTCATTGACGTCCGCGTTCCCGCCGGTATCAAGGACGGCCAGAAAGTCCGCGTCCGGGGGAAGGGCCAGCCCGGCCCGGCCGGCAACGGCGACCTCATGGTGGCCGTCTCGGTCAGGCCCCACGATTTCTACACGCGAGACGGCGACAACCTCCGCATCCACGTACCGGTCACCTTCCCGGAAGCTGCCCTGGGCGCCGACATTGAGGTTCCCACCATCGACGGCGAAAAGGTGAAGGTCCGCGTTCCGGCCGGCACCCCGTCCGGCCGCACCCTCCGGGTCAAGGGCCGGGGCGTCAAGACGTCCAAGGCTACTGGCGACCTCCTGGTGACCATCGACGTCGCGGTTCCCAAGAACCTGAACAAAGAGGCGGAGGCCGCGGTGAAGGCGTTCGCCGAAGCCACGGCCGACGCCGATGTCCGGCAGGGCCTCGCCGCCAAGGCCCGGCTCTAGCAGCGGAGCGAAGCCGTGGACATCAATGCTGACCAGCCGATCTTCGTGATCTCGGTGGCGGCCGAACTTGCGGACATGCACCCGCAGACGCTGCGGCAGTACGACCGGCTCGGGATCGTTTCACCCAGCAGGGCTCCAGGTAAGTCGCGCCGCTATTCGCAGCGGGACGTCAACATGCTCCGCGAGGTCCAGCGGCTCTCGCACGAAGGGGTCTCGCTCGAAGGCATCAAGCGGATCCTTGAACTGGAGAACCAGGTGGCCGCACTGCAGCGCAGGGTGACTGAACTGACCGAGGAACTGGGCCGCCGTCGTGATCCCCTGGACTCAAGGATCTTCGCGGCCGGCGCGGCCGGCGACGTAGTGAGCCTCGCCCGTGGCCAGCGCCCCCGTGCAAGGTCGCAGGCCGTGGTGGTTTGGCGGCCGCGAGCCTTGGGCAACTAATCCCTCCTGGCGAACGCTGAAACAGCCCAGCTTTGAAGCCCTGGCGCACAGCAACCCCCTGTGGTTTCCGGGCAAGCCGGCCAAAACTGGGCTGTTTCAGCAGCGACGCGCCTCCGGGCGAGTAATTCCGGCGAGGATCAGCGACCAATTCGAGTACCCACTACTCGTGACGGGGTGCGTGCCACTGGCTTGAATGGAACCTGCAGCTGAGTCTCACAGCGCGGTTTTCAAGCCTTCTGGGGGTGCATTCGAGTGTTCGGTTCCTCATTCATCATGTTCGCCGGGTCAGTGCCGGGGCAGATCCTGCTGGCCATCGGGCAGGTGGTAGTGGTGGTTTGTGTCTGCTTCGACATGGTGCGGGAGATGTCTGTACCGAGGTCACACCGACGCTATGTTGCCTCCACAGTCTTCAGGACGCTGGCCATTCCGTCGATTCTTTCCACGGGGTCGGGCGTCCTGATCGGCGCTGTGACCTGGTCCTGGATGGACGTAGCGATGTCCATGTTCGTGATGGTGATGATCATTTTCCGGCTCCACCACGATACCGACGAAGACAACTGGTGGAAGGGCAAGGGCAAGAAGCTCGCCCGCTGGGCCCGCCGCCAGTTCAGCTCCCGCACGTCGGCGGCCCCCGCGATGGGCTAGGGGATCCTGGACGTCAAACGTGCCGGCGTTGGACGCCTCCACCCAGCAGGGTCATTAATAGCTGATGGGGGAGCCTCCGCCGGCTGGCTTGATGAACTCGGCGGCGAGTGCTTCGGAGCCGCGGGCCAGGAGGGCGACGTCGGCGCCCACCAGGACAAAGGAGGCCCCGGCCGCAAGGTAGCTGCGCGCAATGGCGGGGTTGAAGGCGTTGACGCCTGCGGGTTTACCGGCAGCCTGGGCGGCGGCGAGGCAGTGTTCGACGGCGGCACGGACGTCGGCGTGTTCCTGCTGTCCCAGCACGCCCATGGAAGCTGCGAGGTCTGAGGGCCCGAGGAAAATGGCGTCCACGCCCTCCACGGCGAGGATCTTCTCCACGGCGTCAACGGCGGCGGTGGATTCGATCTGGACGGTGACGCTGATGGTTTCGGACGCCCGGGTGAGGTAGTCCGGGATCCGGTTCCAGCGGGCCGCCCTAGCCAGCGCCGAGCCGACGCCGCGGACTCCGTGGGGCGGGTAGCGGGTGGCGGCCACCGCTGCCTCGGCCTCGGCGACGGAGCTGACCATGGGGATGAGCAGGTTCTGCACGCCCAGGTCCAGGTACTGCTTGATCAGGACGGTGTCATTGACGGGCGGCCGGACCATCACCTGGACCGGGTAGCCGTGGATGGCCTGGAGCTGGGCGAGGATGGATTCGAGGCCGTTGGGGCTGTGTTCGGCGTCCACCAGGAGCCAGTCCAGGCCGGACCCGGCGCAGAGTTCGGCGATCAGCGGACTGCCGGAGCACACCCACATGCCGGCCAACGGGCGGCCCGCTTCACCTTTTTGATTCCGCAAAGCATCGCGGAAGGTGTCTTCTACTCGAAGCGGCATGTGATGCTCCCCAGGGGTCCGTAGTCGGCGTGCACGGTATCGCCTTTGTACACCCACAGCGGGCGGGTAAAGGAGCCGGCGAGGATGATGTCGCCGGCTTTCATGCCGTCTCCGTGGGCTGCGATCTTGTTGGCCAGCCAGTGCACCCCGTTGGCGGGGTGGTCCAGGACGCCGGCAGCGACGCCGGTCTCTTCCACGATCTGGTTTTTGTACAGGATGGCCGAGACCCAGCGGAGGTCAACGGCGTCGGGTTTGACCGGGTTGCCGCCGATCACCATGGCCCCCATCGCGGCGTTGTCCGCTATGGTGTCCACGATGGTCCGGCCCTCCATTTCGATCCGGGAGTCCAGGATCTCGAGGGCCGGAACCACGTAGTCGGTGGCGTTCAGGACGTCGAAGATGGTGCAGCCCGGGCCCTTGAGCGCATCCTTCAGGACAAAGGCGAGCTCCACCTCCACACGCGGGTGCGTGTACTTATCCCACTGCACAGAGCAGCCGGTTTCGAGCACCATGTCGTCAAAGATCGCGCCGTAGTCCGGTTCGGTGATGCCGGTGGCGGCCTGCATGGCCTTGGACGTGAGGCCGATCTTCCGGCCCACGAGCGTCCGTCCGGCCTCCTCGTTCCGCCGCCGCCAGAGCTGCTGCACGGCATAGGAGTCCTCCACCGTCATCTCCGGATAGCGGGCGGTCAGCCGGGGCACCGGAGTCCGGGAACGCCCGGCTTCGACCAGTTCGTCGGCGATGGCTTCGATCGTCTTCGCGTCCAGCATGTCCTAGACCTGCGCCCCGAGCTTGAACCCTTCGACGTCTCCGGAGGCGTCGTCCTTGCGGGTGTAGGAGAAGCCGTCGGCGCCCACGGTGACGGCCATTTCGGACTTTTCCTCGCGGACGACGACGGGCTGGGGGTTGCCGTCGAGGTCCAGGACCAAGGAAGCCTCGGTGTACCAGGACGGGACCACGGGGTTGCCCCACCAGTCGCGGCGCTGGTTGTCGTGGACGTCCCAGGTGATGACGGGGTTGTCGGGGTCGCCGGTGTAGTAGTCCTGGGTGTAGATCTCGATGCGGTGGCCGTCCGGGTCCAGGATGTAGAGGTAGAAGGCGTTGGACACCCCGTGCCGGCCGGGGCCGCGTTCGATCCGGTCGCTGATGCGCAGGGCGCCCATCTTGTCGCAGATCTGGATGATGTTGTGCTTTTCGTGCGTGGCGAACGCGACGTGGTGCATGCGCGGGCCGTTGCCTCCGGTGAGGGCGGTGTCGTGGACGGTTTGCTTGCGGTGCATCCACGCCGCGTACGTGACCCCGTCGGAATCCTGGATGTCCTCCGAGACCCGGAAGCCGAGGTCTTCAAGGTATTTGCGGCCGCGGGGGACGTCCGGGGTGACCTGGTTGAAGTGGTCCAGGCGGACCAGTTCCCCGGCGGAGTAGAGGTCATAGCGCTGGGTGAGGCGCTCCACGTGCTCCACGTCGTAGAAGAACTCGTAGGGGAAGCCCAGCGGGTCCTCGACGCGGACGGAATCGCCGACGCCCTTGGTGAAGCCTTCCTTGCGGCGCTCCACCCGGCAGCCCAACTCGCGGTAGTAGGCCTCTGCGGCGTCCACCTCGGCGGGGGACTTCACCCGGTAGGCAAAGGCGGCGACGGCGGCGATGGGTCCCTTGCGGAGCACCAGGTTGTGGTGGATGAACTCCTCGAGGGAGCGCAGGTAGATGTTGTTCTCGTCTTCCTCAGTCACGTGCAGGCCCAGGAGGTCCACGTAGAACTCGCGGGATTTGGCGAGGTCGGTGACCACGATTTCCATGTAGGCGCAGCGGACAATATCCGGAGCCGGGACCGTGGGGGTGGGAACGAAGTTCGTCATGATGGTCTCTCTTCTTTGAAAGGGGTGGCTCAGGCGCCGAATTTGGGCGTGTGGACGGAGCCGAGCGTGATGTGCACGGCCTGCTGGTCGGTGTAGAAGTCGATGGAGCGGTAGCCGCCCTCGTGGCCGAGGCCCGAGGCCTTGACGCCGCCGAAAGGGGTGCGGAGGTCGCGAACGTTGTGGCTGTTCAGCCACACCATCCCGGCTTCCACGTTCTGGGAGAAGTTGTGCGCGCGGGTCAGGTTTTGGGTCCAGATGTAGGCCGCCAGGCCGTATTTGGTGTTGTTCGCCAGAGCCAGCGCTTCGTCGTCGTTCTCGAAAGGCGTGATGGCCACGACGGGGCCGAAGATCTCCTCCTGGAAGATCCGCGCGTCGGGGGCGACGTCGGCGAACACCGTGGGGGCGATGTAGTTGCCCTCGGGCAGGTGGTCCGGGCGTCCGCCGCCGGCGAGGAGCCGGCCTTCGGACTTGCCGATCTCCACGTAGGAGGCCACCTTCTCGTAGTGCTCCGGGTGGACCAGGGCACCCACCTGGGTCTTGGGATCGTGGGGATCGCCCACCACGATGTTCTTGGCCCGGGCGGCGTACTTCTCGCAGAATTCGTCGTAGATAGCGCGTTCGACGAGGATCCGGGAGCCCGCGGTGCAGCGTTCACCATTCAGGGAGAACACCCCGAACAAGGCGGAGTCGATCGCGGCGTCCAGGTCGGCGTCGGCGAACACCACACACGGTGACTTGCCGCCGAGCTCCATGGACAGGCCCTTAAGGTTCGCAGCGGCGTTGCGGAAGATCGTCTGGCCGGTAGTGGTCTCGCCGGTGAAGGAGATCAGCGGGACGTCCGGGTGCTTGACCAGCGCGTCGCCTGCTTCCTCGCCGAGGCCGTTGACCAGGTTGAACACGCCGTCCGGCAGGCCGGCATCCTTGAAGATCGCGGCCCACAGCGAAGCCGACAGCGGGGTGAATTCGGCAGGCTTGAGGACCACAGTGTTGCCGGTGGCCAATGCCGGGGCGAGCTTCCAGGACTCCAGCATGAAAGGGGTGTTCCACGGCGTGATGAGGCCAGCGACGCCGATGGGCTTGCGGTTCACGTAGTTGATCTGGGAGCCGGGGACCTTCATGGCGTCGTCGAACTGGGCCACAATCAGGTCCGCGAAGAACCGGAAGTTCTCGGCTGCACGGAGGGCTTGGCCCTTGGCCTGGGTGATGGGAAGGCCGGTATCGAAGGTTTCCAGTTCAGCCAGGCGCTCTTCCTGGGCTTCGACGGCGTCGGCAATCCTGTTCAGGATCCGGGCCCGTTCGCGGGGCTTCATCTTTGGCCACGGGCCGTTGGTGAACGCTTCGCGGGCAGCGGCGACGGCGAGGTCGATGTCTTCCTTCTGGCCCGCCGCGGCAGTGGCGTAGTTGGTGTTAGACACCGGATCCAGGACATCGAAGGTCTTCCCGCCCACGGAGTCAACGAACTGGCCGTTGATGTAGTGCTGGATGTGGCGGGGGAGGTCTTGCGGGATGTAGTGGGTCTTGGTTTCCGGGGCAGTGAACGTCATTGTTGTTTCCTTACTGCTGTGCGGTCTGTTAGCCGGGGAGGGGTCAGAGGTTTTTGGCCTGGGCGAGGTAGGCGTCCAGGGTGGCGGAGCGGTGGAGCCGGGCCGCTTTTTCGATGGTGTCGGCGTCGGCGCCGGTTTCGATGAGCCGGAGCAGCGCCTCGTGTTCGTCCACGGAGTTGTGTGCCCGGCCGGGCACAAAACGGAAAACGGAGGACCGCAGCGAGGCGAGCCGGTTCCAGCCGCGGTGGACCAGGTCCAGGATGTGGGGGTTGGGGCAGTGTTCGAACAGGACGCTGTGGAAGTCCTGGTTGAGCCGGGTAAAACGGATCGGGTCAAAGTGCTGGAGGCATTCGCGCATTTCCTCGTTCACCGCACGGGCCCGGGCGATGTCCGCCGCTCCGATGAGCGGGGCGGACAGCGCTGTGGCGGCGCCCTCCACGATGCTCAGGGTCTGCATGGTGTAGAGGTACTCGGTGGGGTCGATCCCGGAAACCGTGGCGCCAACGTTCCGTTCGAACTTCACCAGGCCTTCGGCTTCGAGCCGGCGGATGGCTTCGCGGACCGGGACCACGCTGACGCCGAGGTCCTCGGCGATCTTGGCAAGGACCAGCCGGTACCCGGGGGTGTACGTGCCCTCCACAATCCGGGTCTTGACGGCCTGGTAGGCCTGCTCGGACTTGCTGCCGACAATCCCGTTCCCGGACGAAGTGCCCGCTGCGGTGGCCATTTCAGTCATTGGCTTTGTCCGTTTCCCATTGCTCATACTTGGTCCGCCATTCAGCGTTCAGCGGGTAGAGGCCATCCACGCTGTGGCCCTGCTCCACCATTTCGGCGATGAACGTCTCTTCGCGTTCCTGGACGATGGAGTCGTCCGCCAGTTCCTCGGCGAGGGCCGGCGGGATCACCAGGATGCCGTCCGAATCGGCCACGATGATGTCGCCGGGCTGGACGGTGGTGCCGCCGCAGGCGATGGTGATGTCGGTGTCCCACGGGATGTGCCGCCGGCCCAGCACGGCGGGGTGGGGGTTGGAGTAGTAGGTGGGCATGTCCATGGCCGCGACGGCGGAGAAGTCGCGGACGCCGCCGTCGGTGATGATGGCCGCGGCTCCGCGGACCTGGGCTCGGAGGGCCAGGATGTCGCCGATGGTGCCGGTGCCTTTCTCGCCGCGGGCCTCCATGACCAGGATTTCGCCCTCGTTGACGGAGTCGATGGCCCGTTTCTGGGCATTGAAGCCGCCGCCGTGCGTTTTGAACAGGTCCTCGCGGTTGGGCACGTAGCGCAGGGTCCGGGCCACGCCTACGATCCGCTTCTCCGGCCGAGTGGAGGTCAGGCCGTCGATGCTGACGTTGTTAAGGCCGCGCTTGCGCAACTGCGAGGACAGGGTGGCCGTGCAGACGCTCTCCAGTTTGGCCTTCAACTCGGGGGAGAGGGCAGGACCGACGGCGGCAGTTCCGTCTGCCGGAAGGCCCGCCGCTTCCCGCGAACCGTACGCTTCCTCCCGCTGCACGTCATCGGTCTTGGGCCGGGCACCAAAGTCCGCAAACGCCGTCGTGCCTTCCGCCACCCGAGTGACCAGCCGGCCGCTGGTGACGGCGCTGACTTCAACGGCGCTGACTTCAACCTCGACGACGTCGCCCGGCTGGGCCACGGAAGCGCCGGCCGGGGTGCCGGTCAGGATGATGTCGCCCTCTTCGAGGGTGAGCAGCTGGGAGAGGTCGGCCACGAGCCGGGCGAAAGGAAAGAGCAGGTCTTCCGTGGTGTCATCTTGGACGAGGTCGCCGTTATGCCACGTGCGGACGCGGAGGCCGGCGGGGTCCACCGAGTCTGCCGCGATCAGGCCCGGGCCCACGGGGGTGAAGCCGTCGCCGCCCTTGGACCGTAGGTTGGAGCCCTTGTCTGCGTAGCGGAGGTCGTAGACGCCGAGGTCGTTGCTGGCCGTCACCCATTCGACGTGGCTCCAGGCGTCCTCCAGCCCGACCCGGCGGGCGGGCTTGCCGATGACCAGGGCGATCTCGCCTTCGTAGCCGAGGAGTTCGCAGCCGGCGGGGCGCTCCACGATGGAAGGGGTTTGTTCTGAGCCGGTGGCCAAGGACGACGGCGGCTTCAGGAAGTAGGAGGGTTGTTCCGGCGTGCGGCCGCGCTGGGCTGCCCGGCTGGGGTAGTTGATATGCACCGCGATGACCTTGCGGGCCGCGGCCAAGAGGTGGTCGGTGACCTGGTCCAAGAGCTACTCCTCATCGAGTACGAAATCGTATACGAATCACTATGGACCCGGACCGGCGCATTCGTCAACACCTTCCCTTCGCCCGGAATTGGCACTTGTCGGGCGCCTCAAACGTGGCGTAGAGTTCTGGATCACAGGATCACTTTTCTATTATCGAACGTAAAATTCTATTATCGAACATCTGATCGGCGACACACAGCCACACAACGAAGTGAGGAAATCCCGTGCAGTTCCACCACCACGGCTACGTATCCGGTGACCCGCGGGTCCAGCCGGCCGCCGGCGTCGGCATTGACCGTCCCGCCGAACTTCCCGACGAAATCGACGTGCTCATCGTCGGCTCCGGGCCTGCCGGCATGCTGGCCGCCGCGCAACTTTCCCAGTTCTCCGGCGTCACCACGCGCATCGTGGAGCGTCGGGCTGGCAGGCTCGCCATCGGCCAGGCCGACGGCATCCAGGCCCGCAGCGTGGAGACCTTCCAGGCCTTCGGTTTCGCCGAGCGCATCACCGCCGAGGCCTACCGCATCACCGAGATGGCGTTCTGGAAACCGGACCCCGCAGATCATTCGCGCATTGTCCGCGCCGCCCGCGCGGTCGACGACGAAACGGGCATCAGCGAGTTCCCGCACCTGATCGTGAACCAGGCCCGCGTGCTGGACTATTTCGCCGAGTTCATGGCCAACTCCCCCACCCGCATGACCCCCGACTACGGCTACGAGTTCCGCAATCTCACGGTCACGGGGGAGGGCGACTACCCCGTCACCGTGACGCTCCTGCACACCTCCGGGCCGAACGAGGGCAAGGAGCGCACTGTCCGCGCCAAGTACGTGGTCGGTGCCGACGGGGCGCGGAGCAAAGTGCGGGAATCGATCGGGTGCCACCTCGCCGGTGACCAGGCCAACCATGCCTGGGGCGTCATGGACGTCCTCGCCGTCACCGACTTCCCGGACATCCGCACCAAGTGCGCCATCCAGTCCGGCTCAGGCGGCAGCATCCTGCTGATCCCGCGCGAAGGCGGCCACCTCTTCCGCATGTACGTGGACCTTGGCGAGGTTGATCCGAACAACCACGGCGCAGTCCGGAGCACCACCATTGAACAGATCATTGCCAAGGCGAATGCGATCCTGCATCCGTACACGCTGGACGTCCGAAACGTGGCTTGGCACAGCGTCTACGAGGTGGGCCACCGCCTGACGGACAGGTTCGACGACGTCCTCCCGGACGAGCGCGGCACCCGCACCCCCCGCGTGTTCATCACCGGAGACGCCTGCCACACGCACAGCGCCAAGGCCGGCCAGGGCATGAACGTCTCCATGCAGGACGGCTTCAACCTTGGCTGGAAACTGGGGCACGTCCTTGAGGGCCGCAGCCCGGAAAGCCTGCTGGCCACGTACTCCGCGGAGCGCCAGGTGGTGGCGAAGAACCTCATCGACTTCGACAAAGAGTGGTCCACGCTGATGGCGAAGAAGCCTGAACAGTTCGAGGACCCCACGGAGTTGGAGAACTTCTACGTCAGCACGGCCGAGTTCCCTGCGGGCTTCATGACGCAGTACGCACCCTCCATGCTGGTCGCGGAGCCGAAGCACCAGGACCTCGCCACCGGCTTTACCATCGGCAAACGCTTCAAGTCCGCGCCGGTGGTGCGGGTCTGCGACACCAACCCGATGCACCTGGGCCACCATGCCACGGCGGACGGGCGGTGGCGAATCTATGTCTTCGCCGACTCGGCAGCTCCGGAATCGGGACAGCCCGGAACAGAACAGCACGGCGCTCCGTCGCCCACCGCGGACTTTGCCGAGTGGATCGCGAACGCACCCGACTCACCGCTGGCCGCCACGCCGTCGGGCGCTGACCGCGACGCGTGGTTCGACGTAAAGGTGATTTACCAGCAGCCGCACACGGAGATCGATATCAACGCTGTTCCGGCGGTGTTCAAGCCGACAGTGGGTCCTTTCCGGCTCACCTACCTTGAGAAGGTCTTCGGCACCGACCCCAACGCCGACATTTTCGAGCTCCGCGGCCTGGACCGCGGCGGCGTTGTGGTGGTAGTGCGGCCGGACCAGTACGTAGCCAACGTGCTGCCCCTGACGGCAACGGCGGAACTCGCCGAGTTCTTCGCGCCGCTGCTGAAGCGGCGTCAGGCGGCCGCGGCCTGAACCGCCCGGTACTCGGCGGCCGCGTAGACGCCAAGGATCCGCACTTCCGTGGTGAAGAAGTCCAGTTCCTCCAGGGCCAGGCTGAGCGGCAGGTCTTCGGGGTGGCCTTCCACGTCGGCCATGAACATCGTGGCGGAGAATTCGTTGCCCACCATGTAGCTCTCGAGCCGGGTCATGTTCACGGCGTTGGTGGCGAAGCCGCCCAGTGCCTTGTAGAGGGCCGAGGGGACGTTCCGCACGCGGAAAACAAAGCTGGTTATTGCCGGTCCGGGCAACTCATCCCGGGCCGGCAATTCCTTTTCGCGGGCCAGGATCACAAACCGGGTGGTGTTGGATGGGTCGTCCTCCACCCGGGAGGCGAGCACTTCCAGACCGTACAGCTCCGCTGCGAGCGGCGGTGCGAGGGACAGCTTAGTGGGGTCGTTCCATTCCCGGACTTCCCGGGCGGAGCCGGCGGTGTCGCCGGCAATGACCGGGCGAAGTCCGGCGTCGCGGATCAAACGGCGGCACTGGCCCAGGGCGTGGATGTGGCTGTGGACCTCGGTGGCGGCCTCGATGGTGCTGCCGGGAATCCCCATCAGGTCGAAGTGGATGGGCAGGAAGTACTCGCCCACGATCTGCAGCCCGGAATGCGGGAGCAGTGTGTGGATGTCGGCCACCCGGCCGGCGATCGAGTTCTCGATGGGGATCATGGCCAGGTCTGCGGCGCCACTGGACACTTCTTCGAAGACATCCTCGAAGCTGGCGCAGGGGACGCTTTCCAGCTCGGGGAACATTTGTTTGCACGCGATATTGGAGTTGGCGCCGGGCTCACCCTGGTACGCAATCTTCTGGGCCATGATCCGTATGGTGTCATGCACCGCGCCCAGCCGCCCAACTGGGTAGCAGCAGATGTCGTTTTGAGCGCTGAGAACGACATCTGCTGCTACCTAGTTGGGGAAGGGTTACGCGGCCGGGGAGACGCGCAGCCAGAGGTACTGGTGCGGGGCCAGCGTGACGCCATCGGCCAGGCTGAGCGCAGCACCCGTAAGAAGTTCGACGGCGGCACCAGAGAACCCGGAGAACGTCACCGCCGGAAGCTGCTGCGGTCCGTCGCCGAAGTTCGCGAGGACAAGGATGGTGCCGGCGTCGCCGTCGCCAGGGCGCTGGTAGCCCAGGACTCCCGGGGCATTGGTGTGGAAATCGATGAGCCGGGTGCCAGCCAGCTCAGGCGTGCCTGCGCGTACCTCGATCATTCGCCGCAGCCCGGCGAAGATGGCGCCTTCCGGGGTGGCGGGGTCGTGGCGCCGGGCGTACCGCTCCGCGGGATAGTGCGGCCGATGCACCCAACGGCTGTCAGTCTCGTGGCCGTCTTCCATGGCGTACTGGTAGTCATTGAGCTGCCCCACCTCGTCGCCGAGGTAAAGGAGCGGGATGCCCCCGGTGCTGAACGCGACCGAGTGGGCCAACAGGATCCTTCCCACTGCGTGGTCCGGATCGTCCTCCAATCCGCAGAGGGAAGCCGTGGTCCCTGAGATGCGGCAGTCACCGGTACGGGGGTTGTCCTGGAAGGGCACGCCCTGGGCGAAGCTGCCGGGGTGCCGGTTGACGTAAAAGGCGTTGAGGAACCGGCGGTGGTCAAAGGCGTTGATCCCCAGCTCTGCGGCGTCCTCGTCGGCGAACGTCCAGCCGATGTCATCATGGCTGCGGACATAATTCACCCAGGACGTACCGTCAGGAATGTTGTGGCGCCGCTCGAGCGCCTGCTGCAACAGCGAAACGTTGCGGGTCGCCAGCGACTCCCAGATCAGTGCCATCTGCAGCGGGTTGTAGGAAAGCTGGCACTCGGCCGGATCGATGTAGAGCGCAACCTCGTCCGGGTGCACAATCGCCTCGGACTTGAACAGCAACGACGGCGCCGCGAGCCGGCACACGGCGTTGAAGGCACGCAGCAGCAGGTGTGCTTCGGGCAGGTTCTCACACGGGGTCCCGAGCTGCTTCCAGATGAAGGCGACGGCGTCCATGCGGAGGATATCCACGCCCTGGTTGGCCAGGAACAGCATTTCCCCGGCCATGGCGCGGAACACGGCCGGGTTGGCGTAGTTCAAGTCCCATTGGTAGGTGTGGAAGGTGGCCCAGACCCACCGTCCGTCAGGCAGGGGGACAAAGGAGCCGGGGTGGTCGTCCGGAAAGATTTCCCGGACGGTCTGCTCAAACGCATCCGGCATGGTCCGGTCCGGATAGATCCAGAAGTAGTCGCTGTATTCGGGGTCGCCTTCGGCGGCGCGGCGGGCCCAGTGGTGCTCGTTGGATGTGTGGTTGAAGATGAAGTCCACCACCAGGGAGATGCCATTCTCGCGGAGCTCCGACGCCAGTGCCCGCAACTGCTCCATGGTGCCCAGCTTGGGGTTGACCTCCCGGTAGCTGGAAACGGCATACCCGCCGTCGGAGAACGGCTCCGGTGCCAGGAACAGCGGCATCAGGTGCAGGTAGGTCAGGCCCAGCTCCTTGAAGTACGGGATCCGGTCGCGGATGCCGTCGAGGCTGTCGGCGTACCTGTCCACATAGCAGACGCCGCCGAGCATCCGGTTGGACTGGAACCAGCCGCTGTTTCCTTCGCGCTCGGCGTCCAGCGCTTTGAGGTCCGCAGAACGTTCCTGCCACGAGCGGGCACACTGCAGGACGAGGGCGCCTAACTGGTCTTGCCAGTCAGGCCGTTTCTCATACAGCGAACGGAACAGCCCGCACAGATCAGGGAAGTGGACGTCCAGCCGCCGAGCAAACTCCTGCCAGTCCGGATCGGCGCGCTGAATGCCGTCATCGGCCCCCAAAACGCTGAGGACGTGCTGCTTGGCGGCTTCTTCCAGATCGACGGTTTCATGCATGAAAGCCAACCTACCAGCGGCAACTGCGGCCACCCCAACCGGGCGGATCCGCTGTCAGCCCAGCGCCAGGCGCATGGATACCTGGTAACGGTCCGAGCGGTATGTCGAGATGGAGTACTCAATGGGCGTGCCGGGCTCGGCGGTTCCCGTGAAGGACCGCCGCTTGAACAGCAGGACGGGTGACCCCGGCCCGATATCCAGCAGGGCAGCCGTTTCCTCCGACGCAGCGGCGGCCTCCACCGTCTGTTCTGCCTGTTGGACTGGATGTCCTGCGGCGGCCAAAGCCCGGTAGAGGGAGCCGGTCAGGTCCGAGGAGAGCAGGTCCGGCACCAGCCGCGGGGGCAGCCAGGATTCGTCCACGCTGACCGGTGCTCCGTTGGCCAGGCGAAGCCGCCGGACCTGGTAGGCAGGCTCTTCCGGAGCCAGCCCCAGATGCTCGGCGGCCGCGGCGGGCGGCATCGCAGTGGACACGTTGATGACCCGGGTGCTGGGCTCAAAGCCGGCTGCCCGCATGTCTTCGTTGAACGAGGCCAAGTGCAGGGTGGACCGCACCAGCCCGTGGGAGACGAAGGTGCCTTTCCCCTTGATCCGGACCAGAGCGCCGTCCTGGACCAGGTCCGAGATGGCCCGCCGGACCGTGATCCTCGAGACCCCGAACTGCTCCTCCAGTTGGCGCTCACCCAGCAGGGCATCGCCGGGCCGCAGAGTGCTGGACACCAGGTCCTGGAGTTGCCTTCTCACCCAGACGTGCTTCAGTTCCCCTGCTGTATCCATGACTCCTATTTTCCGGGAAGGTCGAACAGGTGCGCGCCCGCTTCCACCCGGCCACCGGTGGCCGGGGGTTCGATGGCATCCGCGGCACTGTCCAGGATCACCACGGGACTGCACATGCTGAGGTCCTTGGACCGGACCAGGGCCACGTCCACGGTGATCATGGGATCGCCGGCGCGGACCTGGTCGCCCTTCTGGGCGATCACCGTAAAGCCTTCGCCCTTCAGTCCCACGGTATCGATGCCGACGTGGACCAAAACGGCAGGGCCGGAGGCATGCTGGACGATGTAGGCGTGCGGCATGACCTTGACCACCTTGCCGTCCAGCGGTGCGACGGCGGTGACCACGCCGGCGTCGTCGTCGGGGATCACGGCGGCGCCGCCGCCCACCAGACCCTTGGCGAACACCGGGTCCGGCACTTCACTGAGCGGGATGAGCCGGCCGGGCAGGGGGGATGCGACGCTGATGGCGGGTGATTCCGTCGCTGCTTCCGGGGTGTTCACGCCAGGGCTGCCCACTTCTGCCGTGCTCACATCAGGTCCTGGATGTCTTCGGCCAGGCTCTCGGCTTCGGGGCCCACAACTACCTGGACCACCGTGCCGGACATCATGACGCCGTGGGCGCCGGCGGCCTTGAGGGCAGCCTCGTCCACGCGGCCTGCGTCCACCACTTCGGTACGCAGGCGGGTGATGCACCCTTCGATCTCTTCGACGTTTTCTGCGCCGCCAAGGGCGGCGAGGATGATTTCAGCTTTGGACATGTCCACTCCCGGTGTTGGTAAGCGGTGAAAGGCGGCGGTTCCAGAAGCCAATTTGAAGCTTGAGGTTGACAACTGAGGCCGACGCCCTTCACAGTGATGGTTGTCACTGGTTATAACCAGTTAGCAAGACTCTACTGAAACAAGCATCCCCGCACAAGCACCACCTTCTTCGAGACGAGGAACATCATGACCACGGAAAATCCCACAGCGGGCGCGCCGGCGCCGGGCAAGACCAAGGGCAGCGGCAAGGCCCTGCAGAACATGCAGCGCTTCGGCCGCAGCCTGATGCTGCCCATCGCTGCCCTCCCCGCGGCCGCACTCCTGCTGCGCCTGGGCCAGGACGACCTGCTGGGCAGGTTCGAATCCCTGACCACGGTCGCGCAGGTTATCGGCGCCGCCGGCGGTGCCCTGTTCGAGAACCTGCCGCTGCTCTTCGCCGTCGGCATCTCCTTCGGTTTCGCCAAGAAAGGTGACGGATCCACGGCCCTCGCCGCCGTCGTCGGATACCTGGTCCTGACCAACGTCTTCAAGGTGATGGCACCGCTCGTGCTGGGCGCCGCGCCCGAGGGCGGCAAGGATCCAGTCATCAACTACGGCGTGCTGGCCGGCATCGTGATGGGCCTGACGACGGCGTTGCTTTGGCAGCGTTTCCACCGCACCACCCTGCCGGACTGGCTGGGCTTCTTCGCCGGCCGCCGGCTGGTGCCCATCCTGACGTCCTTCGCCGCGATCGTCATCGGCGTGGTGATGGCCCTGATCTACCCGTACTTCAACACCGGCCTCACCGCCGTGGGCAACACCGTGGCTGACAACACCGTGGTGGGCAGCGGCGTCTACGGCACCCTGAACCGGCTGCTGATCCCGCTGGGCCTGCACCACATCCTGAACTCCATCGTGTGGTTCATCATCGGTGACTACAACGGCGCCCACGGTGACCTGAACCGGTTCTTCGCCGGCGACCCGACTGCCGGCGTCTTTATGACCGGCTTCTTCCCCATCATGATGTTCGCCCTGCCCGCCGCCGCCCTGGCCATCTGGCAGGAAGCCAAACCGTCACAGCGGAAGATCGTGGGCGGCGTGATGCTCTCCACCGGCCTCACCGCGTTCCTCACCGGCATCACCGAACCGCTCGAGTTCTCGTTTATGTTCGTGGCCTGGCCGTTGTACATCGTCCATGCCTTCCTGACCGGAACGTCCATGATGCTGGTCAACTTCCTGGGAATCCACCACGGATTCGGGTTCTCCGCCGGGGCCATCGACTACGTCCTCAACTTCGGCATCGCGCAAAATCCGCTGTGGCTGATTCCCATCGGGTTGGTCTACGCCGCCATCTACTACGTGGTGTTCCGCTTTGTGATCCGCCGCTGGAACCTGCGCACCATGGGCCGCGAAGACGAAACCGACGAGAACGGCTCCATGGCCAAAGCCGATGCAAGCTGATTTTTCGCCGGCCACAAGCTCCGGCGGCTCCGGTGGCTCCGGTGGCTCCGGTGGCGGGGTGGGGCTGCGGGGCCGCCTCGTCACCGGCCTCCCCGGGGATTCCGTGATCGACGACGGCACCGTGGTGATGGCCAGCGGGACCATCCAGTGGTGCGGCCCGACGTCGGACCTGCCGGAAACTTTCGACGCCGACATCCGGCAGGTGCCGCTGATCCTGCCCGGGCTCGTGGATGTGCACTGCCACGGTGCCGTGGGGCACACGTTCTCCGCGGACGTTGAGGGGGCCCGGATGGCCGCGGCCCATCACGCCGCGGAAGGCTCGACGTCGGTCCTTGCCTCGCTCGTGTCGGCGCCGTCCAGCGTGCTGCTGGAGCAGATTGCAGTGCTGCGGGACCTCGTGCAGGACGGCACCCTGGCCGGCCTGCACCTGGAAGGGCCGTTCATCACCAAGAGCATGTGCGGGGCGCAGGACCCCGCGGCGATTATCGACGGCGACCCGGCGCTCCTGAAGCAATGGCTGGAGGCGGGGCGTGGGACGGTACGGTCTCTGACCCTCGCCCCGGAGACCCCTCATTTTGATGAGTTGGTGCGGCTCTGCCGGGACTACGGCGTGGTGCCCTCGCTGGGCCACACCAATGCCACCGCGGCGCAGACCCGGGAAGTCCTGTCGGGTGTTGCCGGCGGTGGGCTCGGTAGAGGGGCTCGTCCTGCGGCTGGTGGTAGTGCTGGTGCCGGTGCCGGCGATCCGGGCCCGTGGTCAGCCACGCACCTGTTCAACCGGATGCCGCCGCTGGGCCACCGGGCGGCCGGGCCGGTCGCAGTGATGCTGCAGGCTGCCGAACAGTCGCCCGGGCAGATGGTGCTGGAGCTTATTGCCGACGGCGTGCACCTGGACCCGGAAATCGTGCGGATGGTCTTCGGCTTGGTGGGGCCCCGCTCGATTGCCCTCATTACGGACGCGATGGCCGCGGCGGGTATGTCCGACGGGCACTACACCCTCGGCAGCCTGGACGTGCTGGTCCAGGACCGGGTGGCACGGCTGTTGCCGGCGCAAGGGGCAGTTGCTGCCGACGGGGAGGAGCCCGGAGCGATCGCGGGAGCCACGAGCTTCCTGCTGGAAAACGTCCGCCGCTGCGTTGAATGGGGGATCCCACTCGCAGATGCGGTGGCCGCCGCGACGTCCACTCCGGCCCGGCTGATGGGCCTCGACCGCCCAGGCGCCCGCCAGGTGGGAGCCATCGCCGCGGGATACCGGGCCGACGTCTTGGCAGCCACCGAAGAACTTGAACTCGTGCAGGCCTATCGGGCAGGTACACCACAAACGCAGGAAAGGAATGACCGTGCAGATAGTTCTGTGTGAGTCCACGGACCACGTAGGAGCCCGGGCGGCAGACATCATCGAGGCGAGGGTCCGGCAGGGTCCGGCCGTCCTGGGACTGGCAACCGGGGGCTCGCCGAGCTCCACGTACCAGGAGCTGATCCGGCGGCACCGCGAGGAACAGCTCAGCTTCAGCCAGGTCACCGGCTTCACGCTGGATGAATATGCCGGGCTGCCAAAGGACCACGAACAGTCGTACTGCACCACCATCCGCCGGGAGTTCGTTGACCACGTGGACTTGCCCCTTGAGCGGTTGTACACGCCGCAGGGGGACGCCGTGGACCTCGTGGCCGAGGCCGAACGCTACGACGCGGCGATCGCCACCGCCGGCGGAGTGGACATCCAGATCTTGGGCATCGGGGCCAACGGCCACATCGGGTTCAACGAGCCGACGTCGTCCCTTGCCTCACGGACCCGGGTGAAGACCCTGGCGGGGGCCACCCGGGCCGACAACGCGCGGTTCTTCCCCGACGGCGACGTGCCGCGGCTGTGCCTCACCCAGGGTTTGGGAACCATCCGTGAGGCGAAACTGGCCGTGCTCGTGGCGATGGGGGAGAACAAAGCCGCCGCCGTCCAGGCAATGGTGGAGGGCCCGGTCTGCGCCAACTGCCCGGCGTCGGTGCTGCAGCTTCACCGCAGGGCGGTGATCCTCCTGGACCCTGCGGCCGCGTCCCGGCTCTCCATGCTCGAGTACTACCGCGAAGCACAGGAGTTCAACGACCAGCTCGGCCAGACCCCCACCAGGCCGTGGATGCCCCAGTTGGCCTAGGAGTTGGGGTCCGCCCCATCTCCCAGCCCACCTACCCCAACTAAGTAGCAGCAGATGTCGTTTTGAGCCCTCATAACGACATCTGCTGCTACTTAGTTGGGAGGGCGCGGCCGGAGGCGAGGTTGGGGCAGCGCTCCCAAGCGAAACGTGCTTTTAACATTCCCGTCCGACGCCTGTAATGCCGGTTTGGCTACTGTGGTTCAACAAGGTTTACTAGTAGCTAACACCAACCGGACAGGAATGTTTCGATGACAAGTGTCGCAACCCCTGCTGTATCCGCTTCGCCCCTTACTGACAGAATTTCCCTGGCGGACATCGCCCGCGCGCACGATGTCCGCTTCATCCTTGCCACCTTCGTGGATATGACCGGCAAGCCCTGCGCCAAGCTGGTTCCCGTGGAAGCGGCCGACGAACTGGAAGCCGGGGCCATGGGCTTCGCCGGCTACGCGGCAGGGCTCATCGGCCAGAAACCGCAGGACGCGGACCTCATCGCCGTCCCGGACCTTGACTCCTTCACCCCGGTCCCCTTCATCAAGGAGGGCCTGGCCATCGTCCACTGCGATCCGCACGTCAACGGCCAGCCTTGGCCGTACGCGCCGCGGGTCATCCTGAAGAACACCCTCACCCGCCTGGCCGGGCAGGGCATGCAGGCAAAAATTGGCGCCGAGGTTGAGTACTTCCTGGTCAACAAGAACGACGACGGGACGCTGAGTACCGCGGACGCGCGCGACGATTCGCCCCGCCCCTGCTACGACGCCCGCGGCGTCACGCGGATGTATGACCACCTCACCTCAATCTCCGAGGCGATGAACTCGCTGGGCTGGGGCAACTACGCCAACGACCACGAGGACGCAGCGGGCCAGTTCGAGCAGAACTTCAACTACGCGGATGCGCTCACCACCGCGGACCGGGTAGTCAGCCTCCGCTACATCCTCAATATCCTGGCGGAACAGCGCGGGATGACGGCCACGTTTATGCCCAAGCCGTTCACTGACCGGACTGGAACGGGCCTGCACTTCCACCTGTCCCTGTGGTCCGGCGTCGAGGCGCTGTTCCCCGGCAATGACGGTCAAACGGACGACGGCGGCCGCGGCCTTGGGCTGTCAGCGCTCGCCTACTCATTCATCGCCGGCATCCTGGAACATGCGCCTGCACTGCAGGCCTTCCTGGCGCCGACGGTGAATTCCTACAAGCGCTCGGGTGCCACTACCAGTTCATCCGGTGCCACCTGGTCGCCGCGGAAGGCTTCGTTCGGCGGTAACGACCGCACACATATGATCCGTGTCCCGGACAACAAGCGGATCGAACTGCGCTCGGGCGACGGCTCGGCCAACCCCTACCTCGCCATCGCCACCGCGATCACGGCAGGCCTGGACGGCGTGGAAAAGGCTGCCGATCCGGGCATGCCGTCCGGTCCCGGAGAGTCCAAGCCCAATGCCCACTTGCTGCCGGCCACGCTGCTCCACGCCGTGGAAGCCCTGCGCCGCGACCCGGTGATCCTCGCCAGCCTCAGCGGCGACGCCGAGATCGGAAAGTACTACGCGGATGCCAAGGAAGAGGAATTCCTCACCTGGCACAACCAGGTCAGCGACTGGGAAATCCGCACGTATTTGACATCCATCTGACCGCGTTCGATCTGAGAAACCCTAGTAAGTAAAGGACACACCATGTGTGGAATTGCCGCGCTGCAGCTGCGCAACCCCTTGCTGCGCCCCCGGATGGGCAGCCTCCTGTCCTCCATGATGTGCCAGATCGTGGACCGCGGCCCAGACTCCGCCGGCCTGGCCGTTTACAACACCCCCGGCCTGGTCTCGGAAGGGACCTCAACCCTGAGCCTCCTCGGCAAGGACCAGGGCCTGCCCGTCGCGGAGATCCAGCTTGCCTTGGACGGAATGCTCCCGTCCGACGCGGCCGCCTCTGTCCGCGTCGTGGGCGACACCACCCTCGTGAGCGCCGCCGTCGGGACCGACCTGCTGGTGAAGGCAGTCAGCGAAACCCTCCCGGAGGCAACCATCATCGGCCGCGGCGAGCACGTTGCCGTGATGAAGAGCGTTGGCCACCCCATGGATATCGCCGCCGAGCACGGACTGGAAGCAATGGCCGGAAGCCAAGGACTGTCCCACACCCGGATGGCCACCGAGTCCGCGGTGACGGCCGGGGGATCACACCCCTTCTCCGTGGCTGATGATCTCTGCCTGGTGCACAACGGCTCCTTCTCCAACCACGCCACCATCCGCCGGGGCCTCTTACGCGAAGGTGTGGTGTTCGACTCCGACAACGACACCGAGGTGGGCGCCCGCTATGTCGCCTCCCGCCTGCAGCAGGGCGACACCCTCGAAGAAGCGCTGGTGAACCTGGGCAAGGTCTTGGACGGTTTCTACACCCTGGTGGTCACCACCGCTGACAGCATGGCCATAGTCCGGGACCCCATCGCCTGCAAGCCCGCCATCATCGCCGAAACGGACGACTACGTAGCTATGGCCTCCGAATACCGTGCCCTGGCAAGCCTGCCCGGCATCGAAAGCGCCCGCATCTTTGAACCGGAACCCGGAAAGGTCTACACATGGACACTCTGACAGCCCCCGAAACCAGCATCGAAGCAACCGTCAGCACGAACGGAGTCCTGGACTCTTTCAGTGTCGATCTCACCGGCAGCCCGGTACGGGAACTCAACCAGGCCCTGCACAACGCTGTTGAAGGGCAGTCCTGGACCGTCACCAGCCCCGGTGGCAAGCACAGCCTCGCCGTCGGCATCGATGCGGACGTGACGGTGACCATCGAAGGCCACGCCGGCTACTACGCCGCCGGGATGCACCAAAAAGGGGAGGTGACCATCAACGGCAACGCCGGCGTGGGACTCGCCGAGAACATCATGTCCGGCAGGGTCCATGTGAAGGGCGACGCGTCCCAGTCAGCGGCAGCCACCGGCCATGGCGGTTTGGTGGTCATCGACGGGAACGCGGGCGCGCGGTGCGGAATCTCGATGAAGGGCGTGGACATCGTGGTGGGCGGCAACATCGGCCACATGTCCGCGTTTATGGCCCAGGCCGGCCGCCTGGTGGTCTGTGGCGACGCCGGCGATGCCTTGGGCGACTCCATCTATGAGGCCCGGATCTACGTCAAGGGCACCGTGGCATCGCTCGGCGCGGACTGCATCGAGAAGCCCTTGCGAGAGGAGCACCTGGCCGAACTCGCCGAGCTGCTGGCCGCAGCAGGACGCACCGACAACCCGGCCGACTTCAAGCGCTACGGCTCAGCCCGGAACCTCTACCACTTCCACGTCGACAACTCGACGTCGTACTAGGAGCCCACCATGACCATCACCTCCGAACCGATCCACACGCAGAACGTTCCCACCCAGAACCTCGCTGAACTCGGCCTGCGCGAGTCCGCCACGTTCGACCGGGCCACCATCGCGGACATCCAGCGGGCCGCGGCCACCGGCGTCTACGACATCCGCGGCTGGGGCGCCAAGCGCAAGGTCCCGCACTTCGATGACCTGCTCTTCCTCGGCGCTTCCATGTCCCGCTACCCGCTGGAGGGCTACCGCGAAAAGTGCGATACCGACGTCGTCCTCGGCGACCGGCACGCGTCCAGTCCGCTGCACCTGCAGACCCCGGTGACCATCGCTGGCATGAGCTTCGGTGCCCTGTCCGCCAACGCCAAAGAGGCACTGGGCCGCGGCGCTTCGGAGGTGGGCACCTCCACCACAACGGGCGACGGCGGCATGACCCCTGAGGAGCGCGGCCAGTCCAAGCACCTCGTCTACCAATACCTCCCGTCCCGCTACGGCATGAATCCCGATGACCTCCGCAAGGCTGATGCGATCGAAATCGTGCTGGGCCAGGGCGCCAAGCCTGGCGGCGGCGGCATGCTCCTGGGCCAGAAAATCACCGAACGCGTGGCCGGCATGCGCACCCTTCCGGTGGGCATCGACCAGCGCTCGGCCAGCCGGCACCCGGATTGGACCGGCCCGGACGACCTCGAGATCAAGATCGGCGAGTTGCGTGAAATCACAGACTGGAAGACGCCCATCTACGTCAAAATCGGCGCGTCCCGGCCCTACTACGACACCGCGCTCGCGGTAAAGTCAGGCGCCGACGTTGTGGTGGTGGACGGCATGCAGGGCGGTACCGCCGCAACGCAGCAGGTGTTCATCGAAAACGTGGGCATCCCCACCCTCGCCGCCATCCCGCAGGCAGTCCAGGCACTCCAGGAACTCGGCGTCCACCGCAAAGTCCAGCTCATCGTTTCCGGCGGCATCCGCACCGGGGCCGACGTCGCAAAGGCCATGGCCCTGGGTGCGGACGCCGTGGCGATCGGCACCGCGGCGCTGATCGCCTTGGGTGACAACGATCCCCGCTACGCCGCCGAGTATGCCGCCATCGGTTCCGCCGCCGGCTTCTACGACGACTTCCAGGACGGCCGCGACCCCGCCGGCATCACCACCCAGGACCCGGAACTCGCCTCCCGGCTGGACCCGGTGGCTGCGGGCAAGCGGCTGGCCAACTATCTGCGCGTCCTCACCATGGAGGCCCAGACCATCGCCCGGGCCTGCGGAAAGTCGCACCTGCACAACCTCGAACCCGAGGACCTCGTGGCGCTGACCATCGAGGCCTCGGCCATGGCCCGCGTGCCGCTGGCCGGCACCAGCTGGATCCCCGGCGCGGGTTAGGGATGCTCCATGCCTGATTCTTCCGACTATGTAGTGGTGGGCGCCGGCCTGGCCGGCGCCGCCACCGCCTGGCAGCTCGCGGCCCGCGGGCACCAGGTCACCATCCTGGAACGCAACGTCCCGGCAAGCCACGACGCCAGTTCGCACGGGTCCGCCCGGATCTTCCGTTACGCCTACCCGGACCCCTTCTATACCCGGGCGGTGCAGGAAGCCAAGGCGCTGTGGGATGGCCTTGCCGTGGACAGCGGCTCGCAACTGATCACGCATTCAGGGGCTGCCGACTTCGGTTCCGAACGCAATCCGCGGCTGCTCGCCGGAGTGTTGGCGCAGGCAGGAATTGAGCACGAGCTGCTGAGTGCGGAGGAAGCCATGGGCCGCTGGCCGCAGATCGCCTTCGACACCGAGGTGCTCTGGCACCCGGCTGCGGGAGTGATCGACGCCGAGACCGCCGTCAACGCCATGGTGGAGCAGGCGGTCAGGCACGGCGCCCGGCTGCTGACGGGATGGCCGCTGCAAGGGCTGGACAGGACCGCTGCCGGCTACCAGCTTCGCTCGGCGACGGGAAAAACGTTCGACGCCGGAAACGTGGTGATCAGCGCGGGCGGCTGGCTGCCCGGGCTGCTGGGGGAGTTGTCGCTTCCCTCAGGCTTCCTGGCCGGGCTTCCCCAAATCACTGTGCGGCAGGAGCAGGCATTCCACTTCCGCTACAGGGATCACGACGGCGGACCCGGCTCTGTTGCCGACGTCGGCACTTCCTGGCCCACGTTCATCCACAAGAGGGCGGACATCCAGGTTTATGGCCTTCCCGGCGGCCGGGACGCAGGCTTTGCCGGCCAGAAGGTCGCCGAATACAACGGGGGCCGGCTCCTCCCCAGCGCAGCCGAACAGACCGGTGAAGTGGACCCCGCCAACCGCGGTCGCGTGGTCGATTACGTCCGCCGCTTCCTGCCCGGCCTGGTTCCGGAGCCGTACGCCGAAACCACCTGCCTGTTCACGAATACGCCCAACGAGGACTTCATCGTCGACCGCGTCAACAACGTCACCATCCTCTCGCCGTGCTCCGGGCACGGGGCTAAGTTTGCGCCATTAGTCGGCCAATGGGCGGCTGACCTTGCCACCGGTGACGCGAACGTGCCGCTGCGCTTCCGGACGGCGACGGCGGCGGTCAGCTCCCGCTGATCCCACCCCAGCACTTAACTCGAGAAACGGACCCCCGTGACTGCCCCCATCTCTTCTTTCACCCCCTCAGCGATGGCACTGCCATCCCAGGCACTGCCGCGGCCAGCCGCTGCAACTTCTGTCCAGGCAGAGCCGTCCGCCGCAACGGTGAGCGGCCTGCTCAGGGATATCGCCGACGTCGGCCGCGACAGGGCCCGCGGAGGCTACTCCCGGCCGGTGTTCTCCAACGCCGAGACTGAGCTGCGGAGCTGGTTCATTGCCGAGGCCGGGCGCCGCGGGCTGGACGTCCACACGGACCACAACGGCATCATCTGGGCGTGGTGGGACACCGCCGCCGGCAGTCGGCGAAACGCCGTGGTCACCGGAAGCCACCTCGACTCTGTCCCGGGCGGCGGTGAGTACGACGGACCGCTGGGGGTCGCCTCGGCGCTGGTCGCCGTCGACTTTCTCAAGGCGCGCGGACTGCGTCCCCGACGCCCGCTTGCCATTGCCGTGTTCCCCGAAGAGGAAGGATCACGCTTTGGCGTGGCCTGCCTGGGGTCGCGGTTGCTGACCGGCGAACTGGATCCGGACAAGGCCCGCCGCCTGAAAGACCCGGACGGGAACACGTATGCCGACGTCGCCGCCGCCAACGGGCAGGACCCGCGGCTCATCGGTGCCGACTACAAGACCCTTCAGCAGCTGGGCGTGTTTGTGGAGCTGCACGTTGAACAGGGGAGGGGCCTGATCGACCTGAACCAGCCTGTGGCGATCGGTTCATCCATCCTTGGCCACGGGCGGTGGAAGCTGACGGTCACCGGTGAAGGCAACCACGCGGGCACCACCCTCATGAAAGACCGGAAGGACCCCATGATTGCCGCCGCGAAAGTCATGGTGGGCATCCGCGACACCGCCCGGAAGTACCGTGACGCGCGGGCCACCGTGGGGCGGATCCAGCCCGTCCCGGGCGGAACCAACGTCATCGCCTCGCGTGTGGACCTGTGGATCGACGTCAGGCATCCGGACGACTCCATCACCGCGGCCCTCGTGGAAGCCATCGGACTCAACGCCCAGGTGATGGCCGCCGAGGAAGGCTGCACCGCCAGCCTCACCGTGGAGTCACTGAGCCCCACGGCGCATTTCGATACATCGCTGCGGGACCGGCTGAAGGAGCTTCTGCCGGCCGCGCCCGTCCTGGACACCGGAGCAGGGCACGACGCCGGCATCCTCAGTTCGCAGATTCCCACCGCCATGCTGTTCGTCCGTAACCCCACCGGGGTATCGCACTCCCCTGATGAGCTGGTGGAGGACTGGGACGCCGAGGCCGGTGCCGTGGCGCTCGCGGACTCGCTGGCCGGGCTGCTGGGGGAGGCGCGCGCCGTCGGATAGTGGTTGTCCTGCCCGCCTTAGTACCTGACGCGGTACGTCATGAGCACACAGCCGCCGTCGATGGTGCGCGATTCTGTCAGCTCGAGGGCAATGCGGCGTGCTTGGGGCTTGAAGAACGGGACGCCGGAGCCCAGCAGCACCGGATGGACATTGAGGCTGACCTCGTCGATTGCGCCAGCTTCGAAGAGCGAGCCGGCGAGGTCACCGCCGCCCATCAGGCAGATGCCCTTGCCGGGCTGCTTTTTGAGCCGGTTGACGAAGCCGCCGGCGTCGGAAGAGACCAACTCCACCCCTTGCGGCGCATCCGTCAACGTGCGGGAGAAAAGGTACGTGGTCATGGGTGGGGTGCCGCTCAGGTCCGGGGTGGCCTCGCTGACTCCGGTGGCCTCGGCGCTAAAATCCTGGCCGGCCGAGAACTCCCAGGTCTTTCGGCCCATCAGGACGGTATCCACCGTGGACCAGTACTGGCTCATTACTTCTTCGACGTCTGAGCTGAAGTGCAGCCAGTCGATAGCGCCGTCGCTGCCGGCGATGAAGCCGTCGAGGCTGCACGCCGCACCGTAGGTCACGGTCCGCATCGGTCTTCCCTTCACTTCCATGCCCCCTAAAAACAGTAGGCCCGAAGCAGGACTTTGGCTACGGCACCGCCACCTATGATGGCTCCTATGATCAATCACGCCCCGGAGGGAACAGACGCCGCACAGACCGCCGGCGGTGCCACTGCCGGCAACACGGCCGCCGTCGTAGACCCGGGCGCTTTAGCCGATCCTGGCGCCGTTTCAGGCAAGCTCGAACAGGTCATCGCCACGCAAGTACGGCACTACCGCACCGCCAACGGCCTGTCCTCGGCCGAGCTCGCTGCCCGGACCGGTCTGTCCAAGGCGATGATCTCCAGGATTGAAACGGCAACCACGTCGTGTTCGCTGACTACGCTCCAGCGGCTGGCGGACGGCCTCAAAATTCCCGTTACGGCGCTGTTCCGAGGGGCGGACACCGACCGCGACGCCACATTCACTAAGAACGGCCAGGGCAGCCTGACTGTTCGCAGCGGCACCCAGCATGGCCATGAGTATCGGGTCCTGGGCGCTCTGAAGGGGCGGACGGACGCGCTCGAACCGACGCTGGTCACCCTCACCGATGCGTCCGACGTGTTTCCGCTGTTCCAGCACCCGGGCACGGAATTCATCTACATGTTGGCCGGAAAGATGGTTTACGGGCACGGCGCCTACGAGTACACGATGGAAGCCGGCGACTCACTCCTGCTGGACGGCGAGGGCCCTCATGGGCCGTTGGAACTGCTTGAGCTGCCCATCAAGTTCCTGGCCATTTCTGCCAAGTAATCCGCCCGTGTTTCGGACCGTGATCCCGCATGTATTCCGGGCCATGTTGCCGTCCGATTTCCGGCACAGAAGTACGGCAGCATTCCTGAATCCACAGCGCGTTCGATCCAAAGTGCGTTCATGAGACGTGTGAAACTCACGTGCCCGTGACTGAAACGTTGATTTAACCGGCCGGAAACCCACGGCGAAAGTCCCGCCATACAGTTGGAACCAGACGGCAATAGCTGCCCTCCGATGAACGTGGTACTGACTCCGCGTCCCTCCTTTCGGAGCGGCTCTCACGGGCAATTTCCGTTCTCTCTTCGCATCACGAAAGGGGTTTCCCATGGATTCGGGAAATGTCGCATGGATTCTGGCCAGCTCTGCGCTGGTCTGTATGATGATCCCCGCCCTGGCCCTGTTTTACGGGGGCATGGTGGGGTCTCGTCGCATTCTCAACATGATGATGATGTGCTTTGGCGGCGCGAGCCTGGTGGCAGTGCTTTGGGCGCTCTTCGGGTATTCGATGGCCTTCGGAAATTCGGTAGGCGGTCTGGGGCTCATCGGGGACGTCACGGAATTCCCGGGCATGGGACAGCTGCTCGCCGCCGACGAGGCAGCCTCTATTCCGGTGATCCTCTTTGCCGCGTTCCAGCTGTTCTTCGCGTGTGTCACTACGGCCCTGGTTGCGGGAGCGGCAGCCGGACGTATGAAGTTCGGCGCCTGGATGCTGTTTGCCGGAATCTGGGCAACCATCGTCTACTTCCCCATCGCGCACTGGGTCTTTGCCTTCTCCTCGGCTGACGGCAGCGTCACGGGCGGCTGGATCGCGAGCGGAATCAAGGCGATTGACTTCGCCGGTGGCACCGCGGTGCACATGAACGCCGGCGCGGCAGCCCTGGCTCTGGCGTTGGTCCTGGGCAAGAGCTCCGGCTGGCCCAAGATGGAACACACGAAGCCGCACAGCAGGCCGCTGGTGCTCGTTGGCGCCGGTCTGCTTTGGGTTGGCTGGTTTGGCTTCAACGCAGGCTCGGCGCTCTCCGCCGGCCAGTCCGCTTCGGTGGTTTTCCTCAACACTGCCGTGGCGGCTTCTGCCGGGCTCCTCGCCTGGGCCCTTGTTGAGCGGCTCCGCCACGGCGCGGCCACCAGCATGGGCGCAGCATCCGGCCTGATCTCGGCCCTCGTTGCCATCACGCCGGCCTGTGGTGCTGTCAGCCCGCTTGGCGCACTTGCCATCGGCGCCATCGCAGGCGCTGTCTGCTCCTTGGCCATCGAGCTGAAGTTCCGCCTCGGCTTTGACGATTCGCTCGACGTCGTGGGCGTCCACCTCGTGGGCGGCATCATCGGCACCCTGCTGATCGGCCTGTTCGCCACCGATGCAGCCCCGAACGGGGTGAGCGGACTCTTCTACGGGGGCGGCGTTGAACTGCTGGGCGTCCAGGCGCTGGCCACGGTTACGGTCCTCGTGTACTCGTTCGGCATTACGTGGATCCTGGCTAAGATTCTCGACCGGATCATCGGCCTGCGGATCAAGCCCGAGGACGAAATGCGCGGCATTGACCTCGCTGCCCACTCGGAACTCGCGTACCTCACGGACGAAGACCCCGTGGAACTCGGCTCGCCGCAGCGGGCCTGATAGCCAGAGGGCCTGATAAGGAGGGGACGCGTCCCTAACACGCGTTATCCCTTAACAGCAGTCCGGGTGGTGCCATCGGCACCACCCGGAACGCGAGTCCGGCGATGGGCCGAACAGCGGACCGGTGTCAGCAGCAGCTGGCTTATAGTTCCGCAGTTCGGCCCTTAGTCGTTTACTGCCTCAGTTGTTTATTGCCTCAGACGTTGATGCAGACCAGGTTGCCGTCGTGGACCTCCAACACGGCAGCGCGGACGTGGCTGAGGTGGGTCCTGGGGTCCGCTGTCATGCCGTCGATGTCCTCGCCGTTCCAGTGGGGATGCGTGAAGTACACGATCAGCGCGCGCTCCTTGCCTTCAGCTGACGGTTCCAGCGGCACAACGTCGGCGTGCCTGCCCGCTACTGGACCGCCGTCGGCCGTTTCTGGATCGGTCAGGATAAGGCCGTCAAGGTATTCCTGCCGGGTCCAGGAGCCGGCGGCGTCCTCCGAGCGGTAGATCGCCTGCCCACGCCATTCGTCGACGATCATCCAAAACTGGTCCTCGAGCTTGAAAACTTTGGGTCCTTCGTGGGGTCTCCCGGGAATGGTCAGCCCCTCAAGAACCCACGACGACGGATCGGCAGGCGTGCTGCTAACGGCGCTGTAGGTGTTGGATCCGCGGGCCTCGTCCTTGTACCAGAGCCGGTATTGGCCGTCGCCGCACAGGGCTACTGCCGCGTCGATGACGCGCGGGGAGTCCAAGCCGATGGCACCTAGGTACTCCCAGGTGACCAGGTCGTTGCTGGCGAGTTGAACGATGGCCGCGTCGCCGGTCCAGTCGGTCCGTCGGCCGCCCAAGACTGTCAGGTACATGATCCATTGGTCGCCGATCCGTACGACGTCGGGCGCCCACAGGGTTGCCGGCCGTTCCGTTCCTGGTGGGATGAGTCCATCCACGGTTCCCTGATAGGCCCACGTGAGTCCACCGTCGGACGAGCGGGCCATCCCGATTGCGGTGCCGTGCACCCATTCGACGCCAGTCAGCCCTGTTTGCGTGGCCCGGCGCTGGGTATAGAAGAGCACCCAATCGCCTGTCAGGTGGTCCGGAACCAGGACGGGATCGGTGGGGCCGTCCCAGACAGGATCCCGGTAAGGGGTCTTGAAGGCGTCGGGGTTGAGGGCGACGACGTCAGGGGCTTCAGGGTGGCTGATTGAGCCACAGGTTGTTGATTCGGGGCGCACGGCAGTCTCCAGGTGGACGGGCGGGTCGGATTTCCGTACAGCATATGCGGGAAAGTGCTTTCCCGCAGCTAGGGGTTTATGGTTTGTCCTCGTAGCGGGATGCACCGTCCGGGCCGCATTCCTCCGGGCCCGGTTAGATCGGCGGGGTTAGTTCGGCCGGCACCACTGCCGAGCCCCATACGGGCATGGGATCTTTGAGCCTGGCTCCGTCAGGTAACGTCCCGTCAGGTAACAGCCCTTCAGGCAGCGGACATTCGGGGACGGCGCCGAGGTGCGGGACATCTGCGGCAGGGTTGTCTGAAGGCGGGAGTTCGTCAGGCCGCAGGATTTCGCCAGGCCCGATTTCTCCAGACAGGGCAGGGCTGAGTGCTTGATTAGGAAGCTGATTCAGGATGTGGGGTGGCCAGTGGGGTGGTTCCCAGTCTTGGTGTTCGCTTTGGTAGTGGCGTCCGGTGGGTGAGGTCCAGCCGGGTGGTTTGTCGATGCTTGCTTCGGTGGGTGTCCAGGCGGTGGTGTGTTTCAGCCGGTGGTGTTTGGGGCAGGGCTGGCCGAGGTTGCTGATGCCGGTGGTGCCGCCGTCGGCCCAGGCCAGGAGGTGGTCGGCTTCGTTGTCCAGGGAGTGGTTGTTGCAGCCGGGGAAGGGGCATTTGCCGTCCCGCATTCTCAGCCATTGGCGCATCGCGGCGGGGATCCGGTAGCTTTGGCGGCCGATCTCCAGTGGTGCCCCGTTGCGGGGGTCGGTCAGGACGCGGTGGAACGAGCCGGCGCCGTCCGCGACCAGGTTGCGGGCCATCGATGCCGGGATCGGCCCGTAACCGTCGAGGGTGGCTGGTTCGTCGGTGAGGCCCATCAGCGCGAACACCGGCACGGTCACCAGGACCTGCGCCGCCGGCGACGGGACCCGTCCACCGATCCCGTCCGGGACAGGGGCACGGTCGGCCAAGGCTTCGTTGCCCGCCGCGGTCCCGTTGGTTTCGACACGGC
Organism: Arthrobacter sp. R4; assembly: GCF_051365025.1. Classification (NCBI taxonomy): domain Bacteria; kingdom Bacillati; phylum Actinomycetota; class Actinomycetes; order Micrococcales; family Micrococcaceae; genus Arthrobacter; species Arthrobacter sp. R4. Next base: position 59,451 of record NZ_JBLWIJ010000032.1, on the reverse strand, counting down.
CCGCCACGATCCCGTTGGCCAGGACGCTTCCAGCGCCGCCATGGCTGTCGGGGGAACTACCAACGGTAAGGTCAAGGCCCGCGAGACCGCCTGCCGAGACGTCGCGGTCCGGGGCAGCACTGCCTGCGGCGGTCCGGCGGTCCGCGGCGCTGCCTGCCGTGCTGGAGTAGCCGCTGGTACCGGCCCCCGACGTCATTGGTGCTGGGGCTGCCGGCTGCTGTGTCTCTCCTGCCCCCGGCCGCGCTGTTAGTGCTGCTGGCCGTGGTGCCGGTGAAGCCGGCGCTGAGGAGCAGTTGGGCGGCGACATCCGCGCGGAGCTGGGTGATGGTGCGGGTCTCGGCCGGGCCCTGGAGGGTGCGGGCGGTGGCGGTGATGCCGTTCCAGATCCCGGCTGCCCGGTCCGCGGGCAGGTAGGCCGAAAGCCAGGTCATGCCGTCCCGGTCCGGGACGTACTCCAGCCGCCGGTCCAGCACGCTCCTGGCGTGGCGCTTTTCAATACTCACCGGGTGGTGGCGTTCCCGCCAGGTCCTGGCCTTGTGCCGGAACCGGGACGGGACCAGCTCCCCGGCCGGGCACTCCCGGGCCCGGTCCGGCACGTCCGGGCCCAGGAAACGGGCCTCCAACGCCGCCGCGCCGGCCGCATCCAGGCCGGTCGTTTCATCGACCATGACCTTCGCGTGCTGCCACGACAGGTCCCCGGACTGCAGCGCGGCCAGCGTCAGCGGCAAGGCAGTGGTCAGTTCATGGGCCTGTGCCAGCAGCGCAGAGGCCGAGCGTTCACTCACCGTCAGGGCACACGCGACCTCGGACACCACACCCATTTCCTGGGCGGTGTGTTCGCCCGGGGTCCTGACCGGGCCGTCCAGGGCCGCAGCCTTCCCGGCGTACGCGGCGGCCAGGCGCACCCTGAACGCCGCCACCATCGCGTCCACCCGGACCGAACCGCCCAGCCCGTCCAGGCACGCATCGGCCTGCCCCCGCAAAGGATCACCACCCCCGGAACCCATCCCGGAACCCGTCTCGGAACCCCGGCCATCCAGCCCCCGGCGCATACAGGCAGCAAACTCGGCAGCAGCAGCCTCAAACGCCTCCACCGCCTCCTCAACACCCGGGATCCCCATACCCCCATCATCCAGCGAGACGCCAACAAAAACAGCCCAGCACATCGCCTATGTGGATAACCTCCCGGCCCCTTCCTAAAGGAGACGGGGAGGTTGTCGGACGGGCTCGAACAGGCCCAGTCCCCGAAACTGGATCAGTCCTTGAACAGCCCGGCGAGGTCCTCGGCTGTAATCGAACCGCCGGACAGCGCGTCGCCCTCCATGACATCCGCGAACAGTTGCGACTTCCGGGCCTTCAAAGCCATGACCTTTTCCTCGATCGTGTCCTTGGCAACGAGCCGGTACACCATCACGTTCCGGGCCTGGCCGATCCTGTGCGTGCGGTCCACGGCCTGCGCCTCGGACGCCGGGTTCCACCACGGATCCAGCAGGAAAACGTAGTCGGCCTCGGTCAGGTTGAGTCCAAATCCGCCGGCCTTCAGCGAAATCAGGAACACCGGCGCGGTGCCGTTCTTGAATTCATTCACGACGTCGCCACGGTTGCGGGTGCCGCCGTCGAGATAGCAGAACTCGATCTTCTCCTCCACAAGCCGTTCCCGGACCTTGCCGAGGAAACCAGTGAACTGGCTGAAGATCAGCGCACGGTGGCCCTCGGCCACGAGGTCCTCCAGCTGCTCGAACAGCACGTCCAGCTTCGACGATCGGACCCCCGAAAGCGAGGGATCCACCAGTGACGCGTCCAGGCTGAGCTGCCGCAGCAGGGTCAGCGACTGGAAAATCGTAAAGCGGTTCTTGTTCACGTCCTCGATCAGCCCCAGGATCTTCTGCCGCTCACGCTGCAGATGCGTTTGGTAGACCTTCTGGTGCCGCGGGTTCAGCACCACCTCCAGGATCTGCTCCTGCTTGGGCGGCAGGTCCTGGATGACCTGGTCCTTGGTGCGCCGCATCATCAGTGGACGGACCCGGCGGCGGAGCTTGTCCAACTGCGCCTTGTCGCCGTTCTTTTCCACCGGCTTCTGGTAGTACTCGGCGAACCGTTTGGGGCTTGAGAACAGACCAGGCGCCACAATGGACGTCAGAGCCCAGAACTCCATGAGGTTGTTCTCAAGCGGAGTACCGGTGATGGCCAGCTTGAATACCGCGGGCAGCTTCCGGGCGCACTGGTAAGCCTTGGACTGGTGGTTCTTCACGAACTGGGCTTCATCGAGCACCAGGCCAGCCCACGTCTTGGAGGCGTAGGAGTCGTAGTCGATCCGGAACAGGGCGTACGAAGTGATAACGATATCTGCGCCGCCCAGTTCAACGGCCGCGTCCTGGCCATTCTTGGCAAAAGTCTCGCTCACGGTCCGAACCGTCAGGCCTGGCGCAAAACGTGCGGCTTCCGCCGCCCAGTTACCCACGACGCTGGTGGGGGCAACCACCAAAAAGGGAGTGCCGCCGTCGGGCGCGGGAGTTCCGGAAACCGTGGGAGTTCCGGAAACCGTGGGAGTTCCGGAGGCCGCGGCGGTTCCGTCGGCCGCGATGGTTCCGGCGCCAGCGGAAGCGCCGCCAGAGGGCACCCCGTCTCCAGACAGAGCGCCGTGCTCCTTCGCCGCGCACATCAGCGCAAGGGCCTGCACGGTCTTGCCCAGGCCCATGTCGTCCGCGAGGACACCGCCCAGGCTGTGCTTGTACAGGAAGCTAAGCCAGTTGAAACCCTCCAGCTGGTAGGGGCGCAGTTCGGCATTGAGCGATGAAGGCAGCGGCAGGCCTTCGATCCCGCCCTCAAGCAGACCGCCAACCGCCGAGCGCCAGGCCGCGGCTTGCTGGTCCACTATGCCCAGGTGCGCGAGCTCGTCCCACAGCCCGGCCTGGAAACGGCTGATCTGCAGCGGAGCATCCTTGTTGTCCTGCAGCGAGCGGGCTTCCTCGATCAGGGCACGCAGCTGGTGCAGTTCCGGAAGGTCCAGCGAGAAGTACGCGCCGCTGGGCAGGAGCATCTTGGTCTGGCCCGCTGCCAGCGCGGAAAACACCGCCGCAAACGACACCGGCTGGCCCTCCAGCGAGATCTGGATGCCAAGGTCGAACCAGTCGCGCTGCTCCGTGGCCTTGGTGGAGATGGAAACCACTGGTGCTTCCTCGGCCTCGCGGTAGTCGGCGATGTCTCCGGCGGTGTCCACGGCCACGTCAGGGGCCTGCCGCAGCACGGGCAGGACGTCCTCGGTGAAGGCCAGCGTGTCCAGGCCGCTCAGCTCAACGGATGCGGCGAGGCGCGGGGTTCCCCAGCCGGCGGTGGCCGACTCGCCCAGCGCAGGGACCACGTTCCACGGCTGGCCGATGCCTTCCAGGATGCGGGCCTCGGCGGTGTCGTCGCGGTAGCCGTGGTCGCCGGGGTGCCGCCACAGAGGCTGGGCGGTGACCAGGTTTCCGGTCTTGTAATGCCACTCCCAGTGCAGCCGGACCCGGTGGTCGGCGCCGTAATTGGCCAGCAGCGAGAGGGTGGGGACGGCCAGGGCAGGAAGCTCCACCGATTCGTCTTTCGCGGTGACCCGGGCGGCTTGCTTGAGCTTCGGGTAGAAACCGGTGAGGAAGCGGGTCTCGTCCTTGGCCGGGATATGCAGGGTGCTGCCGGCAGTGACGAACGTCAGCAGTTCCTCGCTGAGCCCGCTTTCCAGCGGAGCCAGGGTGATCACGCTGTCCGCGGGCGCTCCGGGCAGCGTTTCGCCGCCCGTGGTCAGGAAGATGCCGTGCGCAGGGCGGCCGATGGTTCCCACCGACGCCGGATCAACCTCTTCCCCCTCAACGGTGATGGTGGGCGCAAGTTCCAGCCCGCCGTCGTCGTCAGTTCCCGCCTTGGACCCGGAAACAGCATCCCCACTCACCGGGGAGCCGTAACGGCTCAGGTTAAGCCCGACGGCGGCGGGAGACTCCGCGAGCCGCACCGGGTCAGTGCCGCGGCTGTGGACCAGGGCGAGGCCGATCTTCTTGGCGTCGGCGAGCAGGCCCCACATGTTTTTGCCCGCGAAGGTATTCAGGCCCAGCCACAGGGCGGAGGAGTTGTGCAGCCGGTTGGCGGCGGCGGTGTGCGCGGCGAGGAACGTCTGCATCCACTCGATGTGCGCCTCGTTGCATTCGCGCCGGAAATTCAGGTAGCTGAGGGTGTTCCAGGAGACGTCGCCGCGGATCCATTTGCCCTTGGTTCCCATAATCACGGGCCGGGCCTTGAGTTGGCGCACGCTGCGCAGCGGGTCGCGGCGGCCGGTGTAGGAGAAGTGCGGAGCAGGCTCCTCGATCTCGAACTGGAGGGCCAACGGGATGCCGTTGCTTGATTGGGTGATGCCTGGCTGGGAAATGAGCGGGCTCAGGGCCTGCTCCCAGTCGGCCACGTCGAGGCTGGCGGGTTGGCGGGAGAGGCGGGAAACTTCCGCCGGGGCCAGGAGCTGGACGCGTATGGCAGGGTTGTCCTCGGCGGCGAAGAGCAGCGCGGCCACGTGTTTGCAGTCCTTGCGGACGGGGCAACTACAGACGCCAACGGTGCAGCTCCAGCCGCCTGTTTTCCGGACAAGCTTGGCCGTGGTGGAGTAAGGGACGTCGGCGCCACCCCGGACTTTGCCCAGCATCAGCCCGGTGGCGGCGTCGAAGGAAATCCCGGAAACACGGCTGCCCATGGCATACGCCAGCCCGGCCGCGAGGGAGCGGTCGTTAATGGCGGGTGTCTGTATTGCCAGTGCCGCACTCTCGTCCGGTTGGGATGGCATGGTGCGCGCTACTTTCAGCTGGCCACGGTGGACCCGTGTCCGATCGATGGTTATCTGATCCATCTTAGTTCGCCGGAACGGGCGCCCAAACTTCGCCTGACGTTCACCTTGGCCTCAACCGGGCGCGCACCCCGCCCACGTAGCGTGAAAAGTGTTCCGAGCACCACCCGCTTACGCAGTGAGGATTACCATGACCGCGAGCCAGCAACCCGTTGTTCTGACCACCGGCAGCATCGAAGCAGCTGATGAGGAGGTGGTGGACGCGAACGTTTTGGTGGTTGACGCCATGCACCGCGAACTCCTCCAGACTGACGAAATTTCTCCCGTGGCCATCCGCAGCTATTACGTGGATTTCTACCTCACCCAGTCCCTTGAGGGTGGCTTCGCGCAGTACGTATTCACTTCCCTGAACCGCGACGAGACGGACACCCTGGTCCGCGAAGGCATGGCCAGCATGGGTGCCACTGCCCACCTGGACCTGTTCAACCGGACCGTTGAGGCGTTCGATGCCCTGTCCGAGGAGGACGTTGAGCGGTACCTCGATGGCGCCCTGGATGACGACGAGGAGCCGACCGAAGGCGTGCTTGCCCTGGAAGAGCTCGACGGCGAGTTCGAGGAGCTCCTGGAAACCGAGAACATCACCGCACTGAACGCTGCCTGGCTCCGCGGCCAGGAGTCATTGCTGGTGCTGGACGAAGATGGGCTCACTGCCTACATCGCGCAGCGCGTTGCATCCATCCCGAACCTTGCCGAACGCCAGGCCAAGGCCGACGCCGAGGCCTTGGAGGATGCGCCGGACTTCGAAATCATCATCCGCGAGCTGTGCAACATTGTCGGTTACGCGCTGCAGAAGATCACCATGGGGGACCCCAACTACCTGCACCAGGGCGAGAAGACGCTGGCCTGGCACTTCAGCACGGACCACGGCGACTTCATCATGGTCGAAGACGACGACGAGGCCTTCATGATCGATCCCGTGACCCAGGAAATCGTCGCCGCCGTCGAGTTTGAAGAGGCCGACGACGACGAGATGGTCGACGCGTAGGACTCTCGCCGTCGGCGCGGGGCTGGTCGGGGTTCGCCCAGTTCGAGGGAACGGTGCGAGTTCGCGGGATCGTTCCAGCGAACTCGCACCTTTCCCGCGAGTTCGACGGCGGGTGCGGCGCCAGAGCGGGCCGGGAACCCGCCGTCGGGCTTGCCTAGCGGTTCTGTTCCAGGGCCGCGGCCAGTATCTCCAGGAGTTCCTCATCCACCTGGTCCGCGGACGTGAGGCGGACGCGGCGGTCGAACGCGTCGTCGGCGCGGACCTTGATGGTTTCCAAGCGGCCCCCAGCTGCTGCGTCCAGGCCTGAGGCGTCCAAGCCCGCGGCCTCCAGCCGCTGTGTGTCCAGCCGCAGAGTCACATCCACGGCCGTATTCGTGGTCCGGGTGACCTGGGCGAACTTCCGGCGTGGGCTGTGGAGCGAGACGTAGCCCTTGCGCATCTGGATCTCTACGCCCTCGGTGGCGGAAGCCCAGGCAAGGATGGCGTCCGCGATGGGCCGCAGCTGCGGGTGGTTGGCGTACTGGCCGTCGATCAGTTCGTCGGCGTCGCGGAGCATAAAATCCGGGTATCCAAACAGCTCCCAGGACACGGCGTATTGCGCATAGCCGGTGACGCCGTGCTCATCGCGCATCCAGGCGCGGAGCTGGGCGTCGTTCTGTATTCCGGCGCTGCGTGCCTGCCCAGCCCAATAGCCAACGTCCTGGCCGGTCTTCCGAAGCAACAGAGCCTGATTGCTGTCCACCATGGTCTGCCAGGTTTTGGCGGTTTTCCGGGGTTCCTGGGCGTTGGGCATGCTTCGATCGTAGTGCTGGTCAGCGGGGCGCGAGGAAAAATTTTGGGGCGGCCGTAACTTTTTCGTTCTGGCCAGCGATGTAGGGGGTGATGGGTTCCCCACGGAACCGGATCTGAATTGTTCTCTAGGTTTTGGAGTATCTCTATGTCGTTGTTCACTGTTCTCGCCACCAGCAAAGTCGCCGCCGGAGTCCTGGCAGCTGGCACCCTGGCCGTCGGCGGAACCGGCGTTGCTGCTGCAACCGGCGCCCTCCCGGCGGAAGCCCAGCAGACGGCCCACGAGATGCTCGGCGCCCCGGCCCCCCAGCTGGCTGCCAACGCTGCAGAGTCAGCTGCCGCTGACGGAGACCTCGACGCTTCCGGCGATGCAGCAGTGACCGGCGAAGCAGCCGTGTCCGACGACGAGATCGCCGCTGACGCCAAGGTCTCCGCCGCGGCAGGCACCGCTGTGGACGCAGCTGGCGCCGCAGCGTTCGGCCTCTGCACCGCCTTCACCAACGGTGGGCTCAACGAAGCCTCCGAAGGCTTCTCCTCGCTGGTGATCGCCGCCGAGGGCGAAGCCAACGTTGACGCCTTCTGCGCCGACGTCATCGCGCAGGGTGCTGCTTCCGCTGACGCCGCCGCGGCAGCAGAGGGTTCCGCCGCCGTCAAGGCTGAGCGTCCCGAGCTTCCCGCCGTGCCTGCCGTTCCTGCGGTCCCGGCTGTTCCCGGTGTCGACGGCGAGCCCGCAGTTCCGGCCGTACCCGCCGTGCCCGGCGACGTTGTGGACGCACCCGCCGTTTCGGCCCACTAGGACCTGGTCGGCTAGTCTGGACTGCGGGAATCGCGCCCCTTGGGCCGGATTTCCCGCAGTCCATGACGCCGTTCAAACGGCAGTCCGAGAGGCAGTCCACAGAGGCAGCGGAACCGTCCGCTCCGGAAACCGGGATGTAGTGGTCCACCGCCCGGGATGGAGGAGCCACTGGTGCTAGACACTTTGGCCGAAGAAAATATCGAGATATTCGCAGACACAGCCGGCGCTGATCCGGCCGTGCTCTTCGGCGCTGTCTACCGCACTTTTTCCGGCGCTGTGCTCGGCTACCTCAAGGCCCGGGGCGTGGATGATCCCGAAGCTGTCACCCAGGACGTCTTCCTGGCGTTCTACCCCAAGATCGGTGAGTTGACCGGCGGGCTGCAGGGCGCCAAATCGTTGGTTTTCTCGATTGCGCACGCCCGGATGGTTGACTACTACCGTCGCGTTGAGCGCAGGCCCGACTTCACCCCGTACGACCCCCTGCAGGACGGCCGCAGCACTGCGTCGGCGGAAGACCACGTGCTGGGCCACGGCGACGGCGCAGCCCACTTGCTGGAAGGACTGGCCGAGGACCACCGCGAAGTCCTGGCATTGCGGGTGGTGGCCGACCTCTCCATCGAACAGGTGGCCGGCATCATGGGCAAGTCCCCAGGTGCCATCAAGCAGCTCCAGCGCAGGGCCCTGCAAAATCTCAAGGACCAAACTCTTAGAAGAAACCAGGCAGATCATGAGTGACACCGCAGGCTCCCGCAACGACGGAACGGTCGACCGGCTGCTCCGCGAAGCAGGGTTCGACGACGACACTGACCTCCGCCCTGCACTGCTGGATCTACGTGGCCTCGCCGCCGCACAGCCCCGGGCGTCCGCCGCGGTAGCAGCACTGATGGCGCCGCCGGCTGAAAAGGTTGAGGGGGCTGAACAGGCTGCCACCACACTCCTGGCGGCAGTCCCCGACGCGGCGGCACGTCCGGAGCCGCAAGCAGCATCTCCAGCAGCTGTCACCGACGAGCTGGCCGCCCGCCGTCGTGCCAAGCGCAGGATCACCCTCACGACGCTGTCTTTGGCGGCCTCCTTGGCGGCAGGCGGAGCGGTTGCCGTTGCCGCCGACCAGGGCATTCGTGAATCCTTTGGCCAGCTTCACCACGCCGTGACATCATTCATGGCTAACGCGGGTGGCGGTCCCGCACCCGTTCCGGTTGGGACGCCGGTTCCTGCTCCCGCACAGCAGGGCCCTCCCGCATCGGCGCCCGCCGCGCCGGCAACCAGCGCTGCGCCCGCAACTCCTGCCCCGGAATCAGGGGACAGCAAGGGTCCGAAGCACACACCTGCTCCGACGAATCCGGCGTCAGTTCCGCTGCCGGACCTTCCCGTGCCGGAGAATGTCACGCCGGGTGTTCCTGGTGGACCGCTGAAAGGCGAGGATCAGCCGGCAACCCTGCCGGTGCCGGCCACGCCTCCGGTCCCAGTACCCACCGTTCATCCGTAGCAGCCGGAATCAGGGGTGGAAGCGACGAAAGCGTCAGTAGCCTGTAGACGCCGTCTTGATCATTTCGCCTGCCGGATTCGCCAGGTACCAGACGTCGCTCACGCCTTGCCCCAGGATGTCGCCCGGATTCTTATCCTGCTCGTAGTAATACAGCGGCAGTCCGTTCAGGGTCATCTGCTTCGCACCGTCCGGCGTCGCGATAGTGCCCAGGGTTCCGCTGACGCCCTCCGCTGACGGCGTTGCCGCGGTGCTGAGGACCGGCGGCCACATCGTGAGGCAGGCTCCCGTGCAGGCGCTGGTGCCGGAATCCTTGACGTCCTTGGTAAAGAAGTAAACGCTCATTCCTTTGGCGTCCACAACGATGGTGCCGGCGCTGGAGGTTGCTGTCTTGAGGTCGACGGCGGCCGCAGCGGTTGGGCTGCCGGTCGCCGCGGGTGAGGCGGGAGCGGGGCTGGTCGCCGAGGGAGTAGCCGCGGCTGTGGTGCTGGTAGTTCCCGGGCTGCCCCCGCAGCCTGCCAGGGCGGCCATAAGGGCCAATGCGGCAAGACCGGTGCCCAGATGCTGTTTCATGGGAATGCTCCTCGGCTGGGGCCCGGCGTCGGATCACCGGACGCTAACCCGTAAGACGCGCCAAGGTGAAGAATGGTTCAAAAGGCAGATACTCTCCTCGGTTACGCCGGCAGGGTGTCCGCCGGCAAGGTGCCCGCCAGCGATGAACCGTTTGTGGACTGCGGACGTCGTATCAGCCGAATGTGCAAGCGTGAATCTGCACATGGAGAAACCGTTCCGCGTTTCAGGGCCGGGATCACGGACACTGACTGGCGGCGAGTATCAGGGACAGGAGGCGCCGGCATGCCCCTCGATGAGGACGTAGTGGCCGCGATCTACCGCGACCACGGCTCGGCCTTGCGTCGCTTTGTCCTCAGCGCTTCCCGCGATCCTCAGCTGGCCGAGGATGTGGTCCAGGAGACGGTGCTCCGCGTCTGGCAGCAGGCCCCGGAGATTACCGGCAGCCTGCGCAGCTACCTGTTCCGGACAGCCCGCAACATCATGATCGACAACTACCGTAAGGCCCAGCGACGGCCGGCCGAGGCGCTGGAACGTGAACTCACCGATCCCGCCGAAGCCGCGGAGCGGGTGGATGAATTGCTCAACCGCGTCCTGATGGAGGAGGCCCTCCTGCGCCTCAGCGCCGAACACCGCGACGTCCTGGTGGCGCTGCATTACCGACGGTTCACCGTCAACGAGGCATCGGTGCAGCTGAACATTCCCAGCGGAACCGTGAAATCCCGGGCTTTCTATGCGGTCCGCGCCCTCCGGACAATCCTTGATGAAATGGGGGTGGAACGGTGAATGCCGCCGATCCGCACCAGTTGCTGGGCGCCTACCTCCTCGGCGGCCTCGACCCGGCCGATTCGCAGCGCTTCGAAGCCCACCTCGAGAACTGCGCCGACTGCCGGGCGGAACTTGCCGAGCTGGAAAGCCTGCCCGCCTTGCTGGATGCAGTCCCCGTCCCGGATGCAGTGGCGCTCACCGCAGCCCAACGCACTGCCGCGCCAAAGGAACCTGCCGTGTCCCCGCCCCGGGCCATTCTGGACGAACTCGCCTCCCGCCGTCGGACATCACGACGGCGGTGGTCGGCGCTGGTGGGCGCCGTGGCCGCCGCCTGCCTTGCCCTCGGCCTCGCCGCCGGGCCTGTTCTCAACCGGCCGCCGCAGCCGGACGCCAGTTACTCGGTCCAGTCCGGGGACGGCCTGCATTTCAGCGTGGACCTGGCACGGAAAACGTGGGGAACCGAGCTGGCCGTGAATGGCAGCAGCATGCCGCTGGACGGGACGCTCTCGCTGTGGATCCGGGACCGCGACGGCGGGGAGGACCGGGCGTGCGCGTGGACCGCCACGCCAAGCGGCAGGATTCGGGTCACCGGAGCCACGCCCGTCCAGCTCGGGAGCATCGCCAGTGTGGAACTGCGGGATGCAACCCAGCAACCGGTCGCCGTGATCACGGTGCCCTAACGGCTGTCAGTTAACCGGGCAAAAGGCGGCGGCTACGGTTTCCCTGCAGAGGCGCGGAATTCGGCCACGAGCTCCGGGTCCTCGCACGCCCGGGCAAAAGCTTCGATCCGTTTGTTGATCTCCTTGCCAAGGAGCCAGGCGCCGATCCTTTCGGCCACCGGGCGCAGCCACGCCGGGCGGCAGGAGAAGGTGTACTTCCAGACGGCCCGGGTGCCGCCGTCGTCGGGAGTGAAACGCCAGCCGCCGCCGAAGTTTTCAAAAAACCACGGCCCGGAGACCATGGTCATCCCCACATTCCTGGGCGGGGAAAAGGAAACGTACTCGCTGACCATGACCAGGCCCATGCGGGAAACCGTCCGGGTGCGGACTCCTTTTCCGGCCGCGGCCGCGCCGTCGAGCCACCCCTGGGCGGAGATGAAGGGATCCCATTTAAGCCGGAAGTCACCGGTGGTCTGGGAGAAAGCGAAGGCTGTCTCCGGATCGAGGCGGATGAGGCGTTCGGCGCGTACCTGGGGCATGCTCCCCACCCTAGCCCGGCCGGGTAATGGCGTTACTGTGTCATCTTGGCCAGTTTGGCCCGCACCACCATGTAGACGCCGTAGCAGATCAGCCCGGCGCCCACCGCGGCGAGCAAGTATACGCCGAAGGGCTGGTCCCGCAGCGCCTTGAGCCCGCCGTCCAGGCCGGTGGATTCCTCCGGGTGCGCCCGCAGGGTGGCGATGGCTATCAGCAGTCCGGTCAGGACCAGGACAATTCCTTTGGCAACATAGCCTGTCACGCCCAACACGGTGACTGCAGTGCGGGCCCGGGGGTCGGTCGGCATCATGAGGTGCTTTTCGAACGACTTCTTAACGCCGCGGATCCCGTAGATCACACCGGTGACTGCGATTCCCACGCCCAGCAGGACCAGGACCGCCACACCGCCGGGCGCCTTCATCAGGCCGACCGTCAGGTCAGTGGCAGACTGCTGGTTATCCCCGCCGGATCCGGTTCCCAGGGCAAACGAAGCGAGCGTCAGGGCAAGTCCCGCAAACACCAAGGCCTGCGCTGCTGCCTTGAGTTTCTTTCCAGCCTTTTCCTTGGTGGGCAGGTGGCCGTAGTCAAATATCGCGTCGCTGGCTTGCCAGAGGGCCAATGCCGCACAGGCCGCGAAGCTCCCCCACAACAGGAAAGGCCCCGCCGGCTGGCTGGCGAGCTCCGCCACGGCGCCGCTGAAATCGGCGCTTCCGCTGCCACCCGTGGCCAGCCGGATGGCGATGAGGCCCACAAGGAAGTGCAGGACTCCGCTGGCTGCAAAACCGGCCCTCGCCAGCAGCTCGAACGTGCGTGAATTGGTGACATCCTCCGCGGCATCTGCGGCTTGCCTTAGTTCTTTTTTGATGGCCGTTCCTTTGTGCAAGCGCCCAGGGAGCGCGAATGTGCGTGCCCCCACCACAAGGCCAATCGTGCCATGTCAACCCGCTTCCGAACAGCCCGTTGGTTGCCCTGGAAGAGACCCTGCTGAAGCCGACCCGGCATGGGTAGTGATCCCCATCGCCGCGCGAGGGATGCTGTGGAACGATATGGTCAACCGCAGGCCCTGGGCCGCACACTTCTGTTGGGGAGACACGATGACCATATACGGCGCTGACGTCAGCCAGTTGCGCGAGTTGGCCAAAGCGGTGGAAAGGGCAGCCTCGCTCCTCAGCAGCAGGGCAACATCGCTGCAGGGCCAGATCCAGGCCGCACCGTGGAAAGGCGCCGATGGCGAACATTTCCGCCAGGACTGGACGAGCAACCACCGCCCCAGCCTGGAACGCGTGGTGTCGAGCCTCCGGGAGAACTCCAAAATCCTTCTGAAGCATGCCGAAGAGCAGGAGAATGCCTCTGGCGGCAAGGGCGCCGGCTCCGGCAGCATCTGGGACAGGCTCCAATCCCTAGCCAGCCAGGCCAGGGAATGGCTCAGGGTGCAGGCCGAGAAGGCAGCCGAAGCAGCGGCCCACCGGCAGGAACTCGAGCAGGGCCTGGACAAAATGCTGGACGCAAGCCCCGAAGAGCAGGCGCAGTGGTGGAACAGCCTGTCCGCTGCGGACCGCCAGTACCTGATCGAAGGCGAAGGGGAGGACGGTCCCTTCGCCGAGGACCTGATGAGAATGGACGGCGGCATTCCGGAGTCCGCCCAGGAGCAGGCGAAGCAGCACCTACAGGACATTGCCAGGGCCGATATCCCCGTTTACACAGAATCCGGCAAGGCATCCATCGAAGCCAGGGTTGCCTGGGTCCACGGTGGCGCCGAGGTAGGCACCCAGGTAGTCGAGAACGCTGACGGTTCGGCCACCATGAAGGTGTACGGAAACATGGGCCTGGGCGTCAATGACACCTCAGGGACCGCCGGCGTCACGCTCAGCGGGGAGGTCTCCCGTGAGTACACGTTCGGCAGCGTGGAGGAAGCCATGGCTGCCAGGGAACAGATGTACAAGGACCTCCCGCCGGACAGCGTCGGAGAAATCAAGGACGTTGCCGGTAATCCGCCGGGCTACATCCTGGACACCATCAACGACGCCGCCGAGGACAACGGCTCAACAGGCCAGACGGACAAGGCCAAGGGGACGCTGTCGCTGGAAGCCGAGGGTGAATCGGGCCCAGCGTCCGGTTCAGCGAAGCTGGATCTTGCTTACGAGCGGAACCTGACGGACGGTACCGCCACCGCCAGCGGTGAGGTGTCGGCGCAGGGCAAGCTGGACCTTGAGGGGCGGGTCTTTGAAGCATCCGGCAAGGGTGGCCTGGAGGTGAACATGGATAAGGGCAACAACATTGAGTCGGTCTCTGTCTCCATGGAAGGCACCGTAGCTGAAGGCGTAACGGCCGGAACCGACGTGAAGGCTGCCAAGGTGGAGTCCACCGTGACTGCCGGCACCCAGGGCACGGTGAAGATCAATGTTGACTACTCACCCGAGAACAAAGCTGTGATCGATAGCTACCTGCGGAATGTGGCGACAGGTAACGACGCCGGGGCGGCATCGGACGCCGCCAAACTCTACGAGGCCGGCTCCGCCACCGTGCAGGTCAATACTGTCGTGACAGCGACCAACGAGGCCGGCTTCGACGTGAAGCTGGGCGAGGTGGAGGTCAAGACCGAGAACCAGGCCACCACCAACGTGTCCACGTACTATAAGGTCCCGAACGACACGAAGCTCGAAAGGCTCTGACGTGCACATCGAATCCCCGCTCGGCTTCATCGCCGACTTCCCCGAGCACACGCAGGTACTGGAAGACTCATCGGCCGGACCCAACACCGCGCAGTACGGCTTGCTGGGTGAGGTCCTCGTGACAGTAATCAAGGATGACACGTCCGTCCAAGGCGCTGCCCAGGCCAACGGTTGGGCGCACCTGATGTCCGAGTTCTATCTGGAAGAGCGCAAAGGGACCCTGCTCACTGAGGGTGAACTGAACATTCCAGGCAGGTCCTCGTACGCCGTCCTGGTGGGCTACACGGACCAAGAGGGCTCGGCCAAAGTGGCCGCGTCCGTGGGTACCTGGCAAAACGACCGGTTCATTGGGACCTTGGTCATCTGGCCCTACATCAACCCCGAAACCGAACCGCGGGTTGACCTCCTGAAGGAGGTCGTCTCCTCTATCCGGCCTGCCTGAGGCGCCCCTCGGGCAGCGGCAGGCGCCCCTCGGGCAGCCGCCCGCGCCATGCGCTGCCGGTTACAGCCGGCGGTAGCAGAGGTCGAAGATCAGCCGTCCGGCCTCGTGCGCTTTGGCCTCGAAGCTGGTGCGGATCCTGCCCTCGAAGCGCGGGGCCCAGCCGCCGGTTTCGTCGATGCCCTCATTGGGGCCGGTGTGCTCAGTGCTCACCGGGGCGCGGCCCTCGCGGACCGGGGCGCCGCCCACCAAGGACTCGACGCCGGACTGCCACACCTGCGTCAGGGGGCTCTCCGGGCCACGGCGCTGGCCGGTGTGCAGGTTCTCGAAATCGGCCGAACCTGCGAGGACGTCGCGGACGTGGACGGCATAGTTGGACCAGTCCGTGGCGATCCTCCAGAGACCGCCCGGTTTGAGCGCCCGCGCGGCAAGGTCTGCGAATTCCGGTTGGATGAGGCGGCGCTTGTGGTGCCGGGATTTGTGCCACGGGTCCGGGAAGAAGACCCACAGTTCGGTGACGGAGCCGGCGGGCAGCATGGTGGCCAGCACCTCCGGGGCGTTCGCCTCCACCACGCGCACGTTCTTGAGCCCGCGGCTGTTGATCTTGATGATGGTGTTGGCCAAGCCGGGTGTGTAGACCTCGACGGCCAGGAAGTCGGTGTCCGGGTTCTGCTCGGCGGCGTGGCAGATGGCGTCGCCCAGGCCGGAGCCGATCTCCACGATGAGCGGGGCGGTGCGTCCGAACTCGGCTTCGGCGTCGAAGGTGTAGTCAGGGTGCACCGAGGTGTTGGCGACGTGCCGGGGGACGTCCACTGCCCATCTCTCGGCGTGCTCTTCCCAGGCAGTCTGGCGGCGGCCCTGCAGCCGGGTTCCGCGCCGCACAAAGCTGACCGGCCTGCCGCCGTAGGTGCCGAATGACGCCTGGGTGCCAGGTGTTACCGGCCGCGGGACATGCGGCGGCTGGGGGGTTTCTGGGGTTTCGCTCATCCCTTCCAGAATAGAGGAAATCGGCGTACGGGCGGTCCGTGGGGACCTGCTGAGGGCGCGGGGTGCGTTCAGTCAAAGAACCAATGCCGCAGGTGGGGCATGGTGAAAATCAGGCCGAACGTAAAGACCACCGCATTGATGCACAGTGCGGCCACGGCGGACGCCCGGCTGGGTGACGTGGCCGGTGTACGCGTGAGACTAACGATGGCCAACCCTACCGACACGAGGCTGGAAATAATCGGCAGGCTCAGAACGATCAGTGGTGTAAACCGATACACGTACATGGGCGCAGCGAGGTAATAGGCCCCAACGTTGAACAGCACACCCATCGGGAGGGTACCGACGAGGCTAAGTGGCGCTGCGATAGCGAACATCAAGCTGGCGAAGCCGTGGTTGGCCCCTCGGGCAGCAACGGGGCCGGTTGACGGGGAATGCTGCAGCAGTGGCGGGGACGGTCCCTCCGGCGGAGGGACCTGCGGCGGAGCGTTCATGGGTTTCCAATCGCTGCAGGGACTCGTAACGCCTCGAGCCTAGAAAGACCCCGCAGGCCCAACCAGTGCCGCAACTGCCTATGTGGATAACCCCGCCCGAAGCCTCACCCGGACCAAGCCTGACAGAATGGGTCGCGTGACTCCCGCCAAGCCTAAGGAAGGGCCGGACCTCCTGGTCGACGCCGAGGTCGACGACGTTCCCGCGCCGTCCCCTACGGAGCTTCCCGGCGGTCCTAGCAGCCGCCAAGCGCTGGTGTACCTGGGCCTCTGCCTTGTACTGATCGGCCTGAACCTGCGCACGGTGTTCTCGAGCTTCGCGGCGGTGCTCCCGGAGATCAGGTCCGACGCCGGCCTCCCGGGCTGGGCCATCGTGGTGCTGACCACCGTGCCCGTTACGCTCCTGGGCGTTTTTGCGCCCCTCGCGCCGGTCCTGGCGCGCCGCTTTGGGGCCGAACGGGTCCTACTGGGCGCGATGGCCGTGCTCACGGCTGGACTCCTGCTGCGGCCACTGGATGCGGGGGGCCTCATCCCGGGGATGGGCCACCTGCCCGCTTTGCTCGCCGGGACGGCGGCCTGCGGCGCGGCCATAGCACTCTGCAATGTCCTCCTCCCGGGGCTCGTAAAACGCGACTTCCCGCACCGCCTTGGTCTTATGGGAGGGCTGTACACCACCGCTATCTGCGCTTCAGCCGCGCTGGGAGCCGGCTTCACCTATCCGGTTTTCACGGCGACGGGGGAGTGGACCTCGGCGCTGTGGTTCTGGGCAGTACCTGCCGCCGTCGTACTTTTGCTGTTCCTGCCGGTGGCGTTGCGGCAGCGCCGGGTGCGGCATCAGGCACTGGCCGGCGGCGTGAACGTCTGGCGCTCGGCCGTGGCCTGGCAGGTGACGGTCTTTATGGTGCTGCAGGCCATGATGTCCTTCAGCGTCTTCGCCTGGCTGGCGCCCATCCTGCGCGAGCGCGGCGTGGACGGCGGGACGGCCGGGCTGATGGTGTCGGTGTCGATCGGGCTGCAGATGCTGGGTTCGCTGTTTGCTCCGGCGCTGGCGGCGAGGTTCCGCGACCAGCGGGCCATCAACACGGTGGTGGCGCTGATGACCGGCAGCGGGTTCGCGCTGAGTATCTTCGGTCCACTGGAGCTCATCTGGGCCTGGACGGGGCTGCTGGGGCTGGGGCAGGGGAGCCTCACGGCAGTGGCGCTGACCATGATCATGCTGCGCACCCGGGACGGGCACACCGCCGCGCACCTGTCGGGGATGATGCAGGGCGTTGGTTATGGACTGGGGTCCACCGGGACCCTCATGGTGGGTCAGTTGCATCAGGCCACGGGATCCTTCACGGCCGCCGGGATCCTTTTCCTGGTAGTGGGGTTGCTTGCTGCGGTGTTCGGCTACCGCGCAGGCCGGAACCGGTTCGTCGGCAGCCCAACTGGGTAGCAGCAGATGTCGTTATGAGGGCTCAAAACGACACCTGCTGCTACTTACTTGGGGGGCTGGTGGTCAGGTGCCGTCCCAGCGACGGGGGCCCGTGCCACCGTCGCCAAGGCTGTCCTCCGGGTTCTGCAGCCGGCACGCCTTGAGGCTGAGGCAGCCGCAGCCGATGCAGCCGTCGAGGTCGCTGCGGAGGTGCTCCAGTGCCTCGATCCGCGCGTCCAGTTCGGCGCGCCAGAGCCGGGACAGCCGGGACCAGTCCCGTTTGGTGGGTGTCCGCCCCTCTGGCAGTGAGTCCAGGGCCGCGCGGATTTCCTTCAACGGGATGCCCACCCGTTGGGACACGCGGATGAACGCCACCCGCCGTAGAGCATCCCGGCGGTAGCGCCGTTGGTTGCCGGATGTGCGCTCGGAGGAGATAAGGCCGTTGCGTTCGTAGAAATGAAGGGCCGACGGCGCCACTCCGCTCCGGTCCGATAACTCGCCGATGCTGAGGGCATGGTGCTTCCCGGCGGACACCTGTGGCATGCTTTCCCCCTATTGGATCAACGGCGTTCCGCGCCGGTGGTCCAATCCGCTCCGCAACCCGGCCGCCCGCCTTGACCTCAACCTTAGTTGAGGTCCTAGGTTTGCGTCCATGACTTCTGATCAGGCCGTAACCGTGCGCGATTCCACCCTCCCCGCCACTGACCCCGCTGCAGGGATCCTGCAGCGGCCATACCTGTGGGTGACCATCGGCGCGTGCGCCCTGGTTTTCCTGGCCGCCTTCGAATCCCTGGCGGTGACCACCATCATGCCTGTGGTCAGCCGCGACCTGGACGGAGCCAGCCTGTATGCCCTGGCTTTCGCAGGACCACTGGCCACCGGCGTGATCGGCATGGTGGCGGCCGGAAACTGGTCCGACCGGCGGGGCCCCACTGCACCGCTGTACGCCTCCGTGGCGCTCTTTGTCGCTGGCCTGCTGATCGCTGGCACGGCGGCGTCGATGCCTGTGCTTGTGGCCGGCCGGCTGGTCCAGGGGCTCGGCGGCGGAGCGATGACCGTTGCCCTGTACGTCGTGGTGGCCCGGGTCTACCCCGCGCTCCTGCACCCGAAAATTTTCGCCGCTTTTGCTGCCGCCTGGGTGATCCCGTCCCTGGTGGGCCCGTTCGCGGCCGGCATCGTGGCGCAGGTCCTGAGCTGGCACTGGGTGTTCTTAGGCGTGGTGGGGCTGGTCGTCCCTGCCCTGGTGATGATCGTTCCGGTGCTGCGTGGCGTGGACCGGCAACCCCAGGAATCCTCAATCCCGTCCTGGGCTGTGGGCCGCCTCGCGTGGGCAGGGCTAGCCGCGCTGGCTGTCCTGGCGCTTAACCTGTCCGCCGAGGTCCGGGTGGCCGGGATCCCCGCTGCGCCGGGCGTTTTGGCCGCTGCCGCCATCGTGGTCGCCCTGGTGGCTGTCCGCCCCCTCGTGCCGCGCGGAACCCTGACCGCCCGGCGCGGCCTACCCAGCGTGATCCTCACCCGCGGCCTCGTCTCCTCGGCGTTCTTCGGCGCCGAGGTGTACCTGCCCTACCTGTTGATCGAGCAGTACGAATTCTCGCCCACCTTCGCCGGCCTCACCCTGACCGGAGGCGCACTGGCGTGGGCTGCTGCCTCCGCGATCCAGGGCCGCCTCGGCAACAGGCTGGACCACCGCGCGGCGGTGCGCCTCGGCTCGGTTCTGGTGCTGGCCGCCATTACCCTGGCACTGGTAACCACCGCACTGAACTGGCCAGCCGCCGTCGCGATTGCCGGCTGGATCTTCGCTGGCGGCGGCATGGGTCTGCTGTATCCCCGGCTGAGCGTGATGACGCTGGCCCTGTCCACCAAGGACAACGAGGGCTTCAACAGCTCGGCAATGTCCATCTCCGACTCGCTGGGCGGCGCCCTCGCGCTCGCCTCCACGGCCATCGTGTTCGCGGCATTTACGACGACGGCGGAATCGTTCGCCGGCGTCTTTGCCCTCGCTGCTGTGCTCGCCGCAGCCGGGGTCGCCGTGGCGCCGAGGGTCTCGGCGCGGACGGCCCGGTAGGCCTGCCCGATACGCGGCAGCTCAGTAGTCCGGGCGGGGGAGGACGTTGAAGTAAAGATGCGTGACGCCGTCGCCCTCAATCACGCGCGTCCGTTCCAGTTTCACCGGGGCGGCGTTGAGGTGGTCGAAAAAGCGGATTCCGGTCCCCAGCAGCCACGGTGCCAGGTTGACGCGGATCTCCGCGAGGAGGCCGGCGTCGATCGCCTGGCGGATGATATCCGGCCCGGCAAGGCCCACGTCCTTGTCCCCGGCGAGTTTTTGGGCTTCAGCCGCGGCCTCCTGGAAGCCGCTGGTGACGAAGGTGTACGGCACGCCTTCGCGGGGCCAGCCCTCCGGGACGGAATGGCTGAGCACCACAATGGGACAGTCGATGGGATGCTGCCCGTCCCAGCCGTGGGTGATGTCGAAGATGCGGCGCCCCACCAGCAGCGCGCCCGCAGTGGACATGGTCCGGCGCAGATGCCCCGCGCTGGCCTCCGAGACATGCCAGGTCATGTCCGGCCTGGCGGTGGGAACCTCCACGGGGCCGTTCTCGTACCAGTCGAACAGTCCGCCGACGGTGTCATCGGGGAGGGCAATGAACCCGTCCAGCGACATGGTCATTTCGGCGATGAGCCTTGCCATGGTTCATACCTTCCACTGGGTTGGTCCGGAAAGCGGTGATCAGGACAGCCGGGTAGCCCGGAGCACGGTATCGCCGATGACGGCTTCCCGGCCGTCAGGTCCGGCGACCACCCGCTCCCTTGTGGTGCTGACCTCCACCTGCCATTCCGGCGAGTCCAGGCCAAGTTCCTGGACCAGTTCGGCGGGCGTGTAGAACATCTCATGCGAGTTGTGGGTTCCCCACGGCGGCAGCCGGTCCGGATGGTGGCCAACGATCAGCAGCGTCCCGCCGGGCTTGACGGCGCCAGCGGCGGCCCGCAGCGGACCCTGCCACGCCAGCTGGGGTGAGTGCAGGAACTGGGAGGACACAAGATCGTACGTTCCTGCCGGCTGCCAGTCCTCGAGGTCGCACTGTTCCCAGTGGATGCGGCTGGGAATCTCGCCTGGCCCCTTGGCGTGCACGCTTTCGCGTTCCAGCGCGGCTTTTTCGTGGGTGGCGGCCCGTTCGAGCGCGACGGCGGAAACGTCGACGGCGGTGACAGTCCAGCCTTGCTGGGCGAGCCAGATGGCGTCGGCCCCTTCGCCGCAGCCCAGGTCCAGTGCCTTGCCTGGCCGGAGGCCGCCTCCTTCGCGGACGAGTTGTGGATTGGGTTTGCCGCTCCAGAGGTTTAGCTTGCTGCGGTACCTTTCGTCCCAGGCTTCAGCGGCACTTTGGTGCGGTTCGTCGCTGAGCCGGGTGCCGCCGTCGTCCGTTACGTGGTGGTGGTCTTCGCCCTGTTGCGTCATGCCTCAAGCCTGCTCCTGGAGGGCCCCCGCTGGCAACGCCCCGCAGCCGCCCCGCAGCCCAACTGGGTAGCAGCAGATGTCGTTTTGGGGCCTGAAAACGACATCTGCTGCTACTTAGTTGGGACTGGGTCGCGGGACCGAGGGCAGGCCCGGCGGTCGCGGGATGCTAGACTGGTGAAACTTGATGTGCAGTGATGCCCGCTTGCTCCCTAAATCGGAGTCCCGAATTTTGGGAAGCGGGTTTTTTCATGTGAGAGGCACATCCTGCGTCGATGAACGCGTTCCATTTGGTCCCAGCCGCCGCCCTGAACCGGGCAGCAGCACGGTTGATCACCTGACTTTTCTTCGGCGAACCCCTGAGCCAACCGGCGTCGGGGGCCGATATCCGCACGGATACCGCCTGAAAGACCTTTGACTACATGACTACTTTCGCTGCCCTCGGCACGCCCAAAGCACTTGCCGACACCCTCACCGCCCAGGGAATTGTTGAACCGTTCCCCATCCAGGTCAAGACCCTCCCGGACACGCTGGCCGGACGCGACGTCCTGGGCCGCGGCCGCACCGGCTCCGGCAAGACCATCGCTTTCGCCATCCCGCTTGTAGCACGACTCGCTGAGCGGGAAGCCAAGCACTTCCGCAAGCCCGGCCGCCCCATGGGCCTGGTCCTCGCACCGACCCGCGAGCTCGCCACCCAGATCAACGCCACCATCGAGCCGATGGCCAAGGCCATGGGCCTGAACACCACCGTGATCTACGGCGGCATCTCCCAGGCCCGGCAGGAAAAGGCCCTCCGCGCCGGCGTCGACATCGTCATCGCCTGCCCGGGCCGGCTCGAGGACCTGATCCGCCAGCGCATCCTGACCCTCGAAGCCGTTGAGGTCACCGTGCTGGACGAGGCCGACCACATGGCCGACCTCGGCTTCCTGCCCGTCGTGAAGAAGCTCATGGACATGACCCCCAGCCAGGGCCAGCGCCTGCTCTTCTCCGCCACCCTGGACAACGGCGTGGACAAGATCGTCCAGCGCTACCTGTCCAACCCGCTGACCCACTCCGTGGATGATCCCCAGGCCGCGGTGACCACCATGGAGCACCACGTGCTGGTGGTCAACGACCAGACCGTCAAGAAGCAGCTGATCGTCGAGCTCGCTTCAGGCGCCGGCCGCCGCGTGCTCTTCATGCGCACCAAGCACCACGCGCGCAAGCTGGCTAAGACGCTGACCGACGCCGGGATCCCCGCCGTCGACCTGCACGGCAACCTTTCGCAGAACGCCCGTGACCGCAACCTGGCGGAGTTCTCCTCCGGTGAGGTTCGCGTGCTCGTGGCCACCGACGTCGCCGCCCGCGGCGTCCACGTGGACGACGTCGAACTGGTGATCCACGTGGATCCGCCCACCGAGCACAAGGCATACCTGCACCGCTCAGGCCGTACGGCCCGTGCGGGTTCGGACGGCACTGTTGTCACGCTGACCCTCCCGGAGCAGCAGAGCGACGTCAAGAAGCTCATGAAGGCAGCCGGCGTCGAGGTCAACTTCGAGCGCGTGACCGCCAACTCCCCGCTGGTCGCCGAACTCGTGGGCGAAATGGCCGACAAGATTGACCCGCGCACCCGGGCAGCACTGCTCGCCAGCAAGGCAAAGCAGCAGGGCGGCGGCACCTCCACCGGTGCCAACGCCGAGCGCAAGCGCGCCCGTCGCACTACCCAGGCGGCCCCCACCGCGGGTGGCCGTGGCGGCCGTGGCGGACGTGGACGGGTCTCGGCTGAGGCTCCGCGCACCGACCTGCCCCGTGCAGAGCGCCGCGCAGTGGCCTACGAAGGCCAGGCCGCTGCCCGCAACGCCGCAGACCGCGTCATCGAGCAGAACGAAGACCGCGCCATCGCAGCGGCGGCCGCACGCCGCAACGCCCGTGGCCGCGGTACCGCAGCTTCCACTCACCGCAACGACGTCCCCGCAGCAGGTGGCCGTGCATCGGCTGGCCGCGGTTCCGACGGACGCGCGGACTCACGTGTCACCCGCAGCGATGCCCCCCGCGGCGGTACCGGACGCCCGGCTACCTCCGGCGGACAGCGCGGCGGACGCCCGGCAACGGGCCAGCGCGCAGCAGCCGGAGCAGGTGCCCGTACTGGTGGCGGACAGCGTTCCGCAGGTGCCGGTGCAGCCGGCGGCGGCAACAAGGCTGTCTGGTCCTCCAACACTGGCGGAACGTCGGGCGGCTCCTACGCAGGCAACGGCGGCGGCGGTCGCTCGAGCGATGGCCGTCCGGCCCGCAGCGGCCCGCGCCGCGCGTCAGCACCGGCGTCGAACGAACGCCGCAGCCGCTAATCCCCAACCGTTCCCTAACCTCGCAAGCTCGGTCAGGGATCCCGGCGGTTGTGGGCCCAGGTTAACCAACATCGAGTGCTCCGTAAACGCCGTTTAGAAGGTTCATAACGGCGTTTGTGGAGCACTCGATGGGTTAAGCGCTACCAGCCGCGGGCGCGCCACTCCTCCAGGTGTGGGCGTTCCGCGCCGAGGGTGGTGGGCTTCCCGTGGCCCGGATGTACCACGGTGTCGTCCGGATAGACGTCAAACAGCCGCTCGCTCACATCGTTGATCAGCTGGCTGAACCGGTCGGGATCCTTCTGGGTGTTGCCCACGCCTCCGGGGAAGAGTGAATCCCCGGAGAAGATGTGCGCCGGGCCATCCGGATCCTGGTAGACGAACGCCACGGATCCGGGGGTGTGCCCGCGCAGGTGCACTGCCGTCACGTCGAAGCCGTCGAAGATGCCGATGTCGCCGTGGTCCAGCAGG
This sequence comes from Arthrobacter sp. R4, assembly GCF_051365025.1. Classification (NCBI taxonomy): domain Bacteria; kingdom Bacillati; phylum Actinomycetota; class Actinomycetes; order Micrococcales; family Micrococcaceae; genus Arthrobacter; species Arthrobacter sp. R4. The sequence goes on along the minus strand of NZ_JBLWIJ010000032.1, from coordinate 35,760 downwards.
ACGTCCACCTTCACCGGGAGCTCCGTGGCGTCGTCAGTTCCGGCCGCGGTCCTGGCTCCGGTGGCTTCCACCAAAGCGGGCAATGCGCGGACATGGTCCCAGTGCTGGTGTGTAGTTGCTATGAGTTCCAGTTTGGGCGCTGCAGCGGTGTCCGCGGCGGCGTCCTGCAGCAGCCCCTGAATGGCGGGAAGATCGTCCGCCGCATCAATCAGCAGCTGCGCGCCGGACTCCTTCGCGGTCAGCAAATACACGTTATTGTCCATCTCGCTGACCGAAATCCGGCGGATGGTGATGTTCCTTAGGTCGTGAATGAGCGTTTCCATGGGCTTCAGCTTATTCAAGGCCTTGGCTATTCACGGCCCTGGGACACCCAGTTGGGGTCCGCGGAGCGGGAGCCGACGACGGCGTCCGCGGCCAGGTCCAGCGCGTCCAGTTGCGCCGGGGTCAGGTTGAGGGACAGGGCGCCGAGGTTTTCGTCGATCCGGTGCGTTTTGCGCGTGCCGGGGATGGGGACCACGGCCAGTCCCAGCCGGTTGCCCTGTGCCAGCAGCCAGGCGAGCGCTACTTGGGCGGGAGTCGCGGCAAGCTCCGCCGCGACCGAACGAACTGCCTCCACGACTGCCTGGTTGGCGTCCGCGGCGTCCTCGGCGAAGCGCGGGATCCGGCGTCGGAAGTCATTGGCACCGAGGCTGGAAGCGTCCACAGTGCCGGTGAGGAATCCCCGGCCCAGTGGCGAATACGGCACAAAGCCCACACCCAGGCTGGCGGCGGCTGGGACAACGTTGCGTTCCACGTCGCGGCTCCAGATGGACCATTCGCTCTGGACAGCGGCGATGGGGTGCACGGAGTTAGCTTCGGCCAGCTCCTGCGCAGTTACCTCGGACAGGCCAAGATGTTTGATCTTGCCCTGCTGCACCAGCCCCGCCATGGCCTCCACGGTTTCCACAATCGGAACGCGGAGGTCACGGCGGTGCATGTAGTAGAGGTCGATGACGTCCGTGCCCAGGCGTGTAAGGCTCGCGTCCACAGCCTGCCGGACATAAGCGGCGTCGCCCCGGATGTCCGTGTAGCCCTTAGCCGGGTTGCCCACCAGTGAGAACTTAGTGGCGAGCTGCACCTCATCCCGGCGGTCCTTGAGCAACTGCGCAATGAGTTCTTCGTTGCTGCCCCCGCCGTAGATGTCCGCGGTGTCAATGAAGCTGACGCCGGCATCCACGGCATGATGCAGGGTCTCGAGGGCTTGGCCCGGGTCAACCTCGCCGTAAACCGGCGTGAGGGCCATTCCGCCGAAACCCAGGGGACTGACCTTGAGGCCGTCGCCGAGGTGGACCGATGGTGCAGTCATGAGCGCGCTCCGTTCATTTGTGGATGTGTGTCCCAGCCAAGAACCCTGGCCTCGGCCGGACTATTCCGGGTCCTAGCCCCAGGGGATGATCCGGTCCGCGCGCTGGCGGGTGGCTTCGATCAGCACGGCGTTGGCTTCATCCGGGCCCGTCGCCCATGCTTCAGCCGCCGCCCGCGCCATGCCGAACTCCACGTGCCGGTCCACCAGCCGGCCAAGCCGCAGCTCCGGCGCCGTTTCCATGAACCAGACCTCGTCAAGCTGCGCGCGAATTTCCTTCCACTGCGGCGTTTCGGCCAGGAGATAGTTTCCTTCAGTGATGACCAGCGGCACGGAAGCCGGGACGGCGATGGAGGCTGCCACCGGCTCGTCGAGCGTTCGGCGGAACTCCGGGGCGTACACCACATCCTCGTCCCGACGCACCAAGCGCTGCAACAGCGACAGGTACCCGCCGACGTCGAACGTGTCCATGGCGCCCTTGCGCTGGCGCAGCGGTGTGCCGTCGATGATCGCGTTGCCCAGGTGGAAGCCATCCATCGGCACCACGACGGCCAGATCCGCGCCGAAGTGCCGCTGGAGCCAGGCTGCAAAAGTGGACTTTCCCGAGCCGGGGGCACCGGTGATGCCCAGCAGCGTCCGTTGGCCGCTGTCGACCCTGTGCCGGAGCGCGGCCACGGCTTGCGTCACTTCGGGGGAATCCATGGGAAAAGCCTAAACCGCCCGCTGGTTCTCGCCGGCGTCAAGTCACAAGCCGGCCCTTTAGTCGATTGACCATCGGCTTCGTGTTGGACCCCGCCGCGTTGCACCCGGGCCGATCGCTGCAGGAGACCCTCAAGCTGAACGCGATCCTGCTGGATCTGCCGCCCTCCGCCGTCGCGGAGGCGCTCAGCCTTGCTGGCCTCGAAACAGTGCGGAAAAAGCGTGTGGGGTACGTGCTGCCTCTGGGCATGGGCTGGTGGATTACGGAGAAGAGCGAGGCGTAGCGTCGGCGTTTTTGCCGGCGGGCAGCGACTTCAGCCCGGCCGCGCAACCCACTATGCCCGCGATGAACAGCAGCTTCAGCACGCTGAAGGGTTCGACGCCGGTGGCCATCGCCCAGCCGACTGTCAAGGCTGCACCGATCCCCACCCACACGGCGTAGGCCGTGCCCAGCGGAATGCTGCGAATGGCGAGCCCGAGGCCAACCATGCTGAGCGTCGCCGTCACAGCGAAGACAACCGTGGGGAAGGGCCGGGTGAAGCCGTCGGACAGGCCCAGCGCAGTGGCCCAGACGGCTTCGAGGACAGCGGAGGCCAGGAGCATCACCCAGGCCGCGGAGCGCTTAGTCATTACGCCACCACCTTCAGGCCAACCACGCACGCGGCGATGCCGGTGAGCAGCAGCAGTCGTGCCGCCGTCGGACGTTCCGCCCTGGTGGTGATGGCGTAGGCGGAGGTCAGCACCACACCCACCCCCACCCACACGGCGTAGGCGGTTCCGGTAGGGATGGCTTGCATGGCAATGGCTAGGCCGGCCATGCTGGCGAGGACTGCTGCCAGGAACAGGATGGCGGGGGCGACGCGGCGCCGGCCCGATGCCTGGAAGGTCCGGTGCAGGGCGGCCGCCCAGACGGCTTCCAGCGCCCCGGAAAGAATGAGGATTAACCACGACATGACAGATCCTTTGGCCAGTCTTGTCGCGTGCCGGGTACTGAACCGTCGTCCGGAGGGTCCGTTGCGGAGCCTTAATCCCAGCGTAGCAACGCCCGACGGCGGGTGGCCACGTTGGTGGCCAACCTCACCGCCGGGATCGGGGCTTAGAGGGCTCCGCCGGCCGCTTCCGGGGCGGAGGCGTCGCGGCCGCCGTCGCCGATCGTTTCGCGGGCGATGAAGTTCTCGATATCGAAGAGGTTGTCTGCGCGCTCGGCGATGTTCAGGAGCGTGGTCATGGCGGCAACTTCCTCCACCTGCTCCTTGAGGAACCAGAGCATGAACTGCTCGCCCAGGGCGTCATCCTCGGAACGTGCGGCGCGGAAGAGGGCCTCGATGTTTCCGGTCACTTCCTTTTCCTGCTGCAGCGCCAGCGCCAAAGGTTCCGTCACTGAGGAGAAGTCGTTGCGTACGGTGGGGACGCCCGGGATGGTGAAGGGGATGTCGCGGTCCAGCATGTACTGCACCATCATCATGGCGTGGTTCCGTTCCTCAACAGACTGCCGGTAAAAGTACCGGGCCAGCTGCGGGAGGTCTTGGTTGGCGAACCAGGTGGCCACGGCAATGTACTGCTGCGAGGCGGCAAACTCGTTGCCGATCTGGGTGGACAGAAGCGCATTAAAGGGTGTGGAAGTCATAGCCCGAGTCTAGGAGCGGCGCCCCAGCGTGACCAGTGTGGAAAGGCTCAGCTAACGGGCCCTAGTGCCAGGCAAACGCGGAGAGTAGCGTTCCTTACAAGAGAAATGTTCGTCTGACTGGGCTCCGGACACCTGTGTGGTGAGGAGGAGCGCCTCGTGGACCTATCACCCTCCCCCAAAGTCACTGGCGGCAGCCCGCCTGGATCCCGAACGGAAGCAATGATCACACGGCTCACCGCTGTGGGCCACCAGTAGAGGAGGAAACCATGATTCACAAGGCACTCGCCGCCGCGGCAGCATTGATCTTGGCATCCGGAATGGCGGTGGTATCGGCCGCGCCCGCGCTGGCGCGACCCCTAGCGCACGAACATATTTCGGATTCCGGGAGTGCCATTGCGCAGGAAGAGAATCCCAACTTCTGCGCCGGAGTGGTGGACTTCCCCGTACGGCACGACTGGGATGTTGAGGCGATGTTTCTCTTTACCCAACGCGGCGACGGCCTGGCCTACGCGGTAAATCCCATCCGGCGGACCGACGTCTGGACGAACACTTTGAATGACCAGAGCTTCACTATCACGCGGGTCGAGCAGGAGAAGGATCACAGCATCATAGACAACGGCGACGGCACGTTGACGATCGTTTTCTCTGCATCCGGGGTCGAGAAGGCCTACGGCCCGGACGGGACGCGTCTTTTCATGGACACGGGAACGTTCAGGGCCGAAGTGCTCATTGACCACGGTGGGACACCGGCCGACCCGTTCGATGATGAGTTCCTTGAGTTCGTGGGCGTGATCACCGATCCCGGGCGGGCTGACACGGAAGGACGGGATTTCTGCGAAGACCTCGTCACCTTCATCGGTTGAGCGGGCCCGGGCTGGTACAGGTGGGGCTGCCGGTCAGCCTGCCACACGGTCGATCGAGACGACGGCCAGGAATCCGCGGCCCAGGATCTCCGGGGAGCGGATATCGGAACCGACGACGGCGTCGTATCGGTTGAGTGCCTCGGGTTCCGGGGCAGGGGCTGCTTCGGCAGGGCCTTCCGTTCCGCCGTCGGCCTCGTCCGCAGCGCCCGGGCTGACGGTGGCCGAGCCCTGCAGCAGCACCGCCAGTTGGCCCTCGAACACCGGGTGGGCGCGCTTCTTCGAAAGTTCGATGATGGACGTAAAGCCCTTAAAGGAATCGGTCCGGGTGATGACGTTGAGGTTCCGGACGTCGCCCGTGGGCAGGGCGCCGTGGGCAGCGGCTTCGCCGGAGAACCTGAAGGGCCTGTACTTTTCCAGCGGATGCTCGGCCCCGTCCACGGTCAGCAGGAGAAGCTCGCCCTCGACCACCGTGAGTACCCGCTCCATGCCGGGGAACGGGGAGAAGTCGCCGGCTTTTGTGAGTTCGGCGATGCTGACGCGCCAGTCCCACGCCCCGTCCTGGGCGGAGGCGGCCTGCGGGTGGCTGGCAAGCTCCCGCGTCACCCCGCCGCCGTTGCGCCATGGTTCGTTCCTGAGCTCTGCAAAGCGGATGATCTCCATCCGACCAGCCTAGTTTGTCGGCCGGCACTGCCACGCGTGGCATGCTGGGGAGATGCGCCAAGGGATCACCGACGAACAGGGTCGGCTGCTGACGTCCTGGCTAGGAAGTTACACGCTCGTCCGGGACTACTCCTGGCCCCTGCAGGACACCAACGTCCTCCACGTTGTCACGCCGCAGGGTGCAGCCCTTATCATCAAGGCGAGCACCACAAGCCACCACATCCACCGGGAAATCGCCGCCCACACAGCCGGTTTCGAGGGGCTCGACGGACGGGTTCCCGCCTTACTGCATGCCTCCGCAAAGGCCGGGATCCTGGTGACCGAATTTTTGCCGGGGTCGCTGGTCGAGGGGACACCGGCCGAGGACGATCCGGACACCTACCGCCAGGCAGGGGCGCTGCTAAGGCGCCTCCATCGGCCCGCCGGGGTCTCGCCCCACTACGCCAAAGCACTGGCTAGGAAGACCCGGGCCTGGATGGACCGCGCTCAGGGGCTCCTGCCGGAAACCCAGCTCACCATCCTGGCGCAGGAGTTGGATGGCCTGGATCCGGGCACAGTGGAACTCGTAGCCACGCATGGCGATTACCAGCCACGGAACTGGCTCCAGGACAACGGGCTGATCAAGGTCATCGACTTTGGCCGCGCGGAACGGCGCCCCTGGGTGCACGACCTCGTGCGGCTCAGCCACCAGCAGTTCGTTCGCAGGCCGGAGCTGGCCGACGCCTTTTATACGGGCTTGGGCAGGACCGTCGGGCCGGCCGAGGCGGACTTATGGCGCCTGGAGAACTTGAACCAGGCCATCGGCACGGCGGCGTGGGCCAACCAGCTGGGTGACGCCGCTTTCGAACAGGCCGGGCGCGTCATGGTGGAGCGGCTGCTGTCCCGCGGCTGAAGACCGGCGTCACATCGGCGCAGGGAGCACTTCCCTGCTAATCTCCTCCCGGGGGACGTCACGAAGACAGCCTGAAGGAGCCGGGAATGTTCGTCAAAGTGTGTGGTCTCAGTACGCCCGAATCCGTCCGTGAGGCGGTCGGCGCGGGGGCGGACGCCGTCGGCTTTGTCCTGACGGCCAGCCCGCGCGTGGTCTCGCCGTCGCAGGTTTCCACTCTTTTGGCCGAGGTGCCGGAAGGGGTAATTGCCGTTGGCGTTTTCCGGCATGAACCTTTGGCCGACGCCCTTGCCATCGCCCGTTCAGCCGGACTCCAGTGGGTCCAACTCCACAGTGACCTCACCCCGGAAGACGTGAGAACAGTGCACGACGCCGGCATGAAGCTGATCAGGGCGATCACCATGGCAGCCACTGCGGAAGCGTTCGCCGACTGGGGCGAGGAATTCCTGCTGATTGATGCCGCCGTGCCCGGGTCCGGAGAGTCCTGGGACTACGCCTCCATGGTCGACGTAACGGCACTCCAGGACCGCAAATGGCTGCTGGCCGGCGGACTGGACCCGGATACTGTGGCGCACGCCACCGCAGCCTCGGGCGCGTGGGGCGTGGACGTCTCCTCCGGGGTGGAGGCCTCGCGCGGGGTAAAGGACCTGGATAAGATCCGCGCCTTCGTGAAGGCCGCCAAGGGCTGACCGCGCACCCATCGCCGGCAGGGCCTTCCGGTTCAGGGGCGAATCAGGGCAGACCCCGAGGCTAATGTCGGACCCGTCGGGGCACAATGGACAGATGAAGACACTGCTCAACATCATCTGGCTGGTTTTCGGCGGGTTGTGGCTTGCCCTGGGCTATTTCCTGGCCGGCATCATCTGCTGCCTCCTGATCGTCACCATTCCGTGGGGAATCGCGTCCTTCCGGATTGCCGCCTACACCCTGTGGCCGTTTGGGCGCATGGTGGTGGACAAGCCGGGCGGCTCGGGCGTGTTTTCGTTGCTCGGGAACGTGATCTGGCTGCTGGTCGCGGGCATTTGGATCGCGATCGGCCACGTGGCCACGGCCATCGCCATGGCCATCACCATCATCGGTATTCCCCTGGCCATCGCCAACCTGAAGCTGATTCCGGTGAGCCTGATGCCGCTCGGCAAGCAGATCGTGCCCTCGGACAGGCCGTTCATCACCGCCTACCGCTAAACACGGAGGCACCCAGGGAGACCCGTCCCCCGAGGCTCCGGGCTAATTCGCGGGCCGCTCCACGGTGCCGTCCACGGCCTGCCCTTCAATACCCGGGACCAGGCCCTGGGCTTCCAATTCGTCGGACCGGAGCGCCCGGAGCACGCAGAATTCGTTACCGTCCGGGTCCGCCATCACCACCCACGTCACCTCCGGTCCCTGCCCGACATCGATCCGGACAGCGCCCAGGGCCTCCAGCCGCTTCACCTCTTCGGCCTGGTCCTCCGGGCGCAGGTCCAGGTGCAGCCTGTTCTTGAGCTCTTTCCGCTCGGGCACCTTCAGGAACAGCAGGTCAGGGCAGACGCCGTCGGCGGGGCTGCCTGCCGGCGGTTCCAGCACGATTTCGTCTTCCGCCTCGTAAGTCCTGCGCCAGTCCAGGGCTTTTTCCCAGAAGTCGGCGGGAACTTTGGGATCGGTGGAGTCGATGCTGACGGCTTGGATGCGCAGGTTCATCCGAGCAGTCTTCCACCGGCTGCCGGAGCCGTAAAGGCTCTGGACCCTGTTGCGACGCGCCGCCCGGGCCGATGATTGTGCTCAGGCCAGTTCGCCGCGGAGGTTTCGGTGCGCGGCGTCGAGCCACAGTTCGCGTGCCCGTTGGCTGTGGAAGAGCGGGTCCAGTTCCAGCAGTTGGCGGACGACGGCGGCGCGTCCAGCGGCGAAGTCGGCGTCGCCGATGTGCGCATAGTCTTCCCGAACGGCGGCCACATACCTTGCGTAGGGCTCCGGTTCGCCACCGAGGACTGAGAGGTCCGCATCGCAAAGGAGCGCGCCGTCGTCGTCCCCTGCTTGCGGGCGATGATCGGAGGTGAGCCGGACCAGCCGTGCCACTTCCTCGATGTCCGCGGCCGGGAGTCCGGCTTGGGCCAGTCGTTCCTCGGCGAGCCGGGCCGAATCCTCTTCGTCCTGGCCGGCGGCTCCGCGGTACACGGCGTCGTGGAACCACGCGGCCAGCTGTACATTGCGCGGCGGAACGTCCGGTTCGGAGAGCAGGTCCAGGGCCTCCAGCACCGCCAGGAGGTGGGTGCGGCCGTGGTACTTGCGATGCTCCTCGCCCCAGCGGTCAAGCAGGTCCAGGAAGAGGGCATCGTGGCCTGGCATGATGTTCTCCCAGCGGTTCAGGAGTGGAATCTTCAGGGATTTGTTGCGCTGGCGGGCCGGGATCCGGAGCCCACTGGCGATGAGCTTCCGCACCAGGATGCGCGCTTCCACCGGAAGGGCTCCGGCGGCCACCAGATCATCGAACCGGCGCTCCGGTACGTCGTAGTGGTCACAGTCGAAGGCCCGCTCCGGGATTCCGGCCGCGGCAGCGAAGGTGTGGAGTTCCTCAAGCGAGGTATCCGAGATGAGGTGCGAGAAGTGCGTATCGTGCGCAGGCCAGAGGGGCGGATCGAGGTAGATGGCCATGGTGGAAGTCTAGTCCCGGTGCTTCCGTGCGCTCCTGCCCAGTTACCGGAGGGCAGGGCGGCATTCCTGCGTCGACACGCCGGCCACGACGGTGTATCGGAACAAGCAACTGGGCGGGAACGCACACAGGCATCAGGAGGATGAACAAGTTCAGCCGGAGTGATGAAAATGCGCGCGCGGGCACCCGGGGGCTGCCGACGTCGTGCCTTTCCCAACTAGGTAGCAGCAGATGTCGTTTTGACGCTTCATAACGACATCTGCTGCTACCTAGTTGGGGGGGCGGGCGGGGAGGCTTGGCAAGGAGCCCAGTCAGGAGCCCGCCGGCAGGATGTTCTGGTTCCCACGGAAGATGTTCTGCGGGTCGAAATCCCGCTTGACCCTGGCCAGCCGGGCGTAGTTTCCGTTGCCGAACGCAGCCCGGATGCGGTCCTGCCCTTCATTGCCGATGAAGTTCAGCCACACCCCGCCGGTGGCGTAGGGGGCGATCTTGCCCCGGAACTCCTTAACCCAAGCCTTGGCTCGTTGGCCTCCCTCGGGCGTGGGGGAGATGCCGTACGGATGGCTCACCCAGGCAGCGTTCCGGTTGATCAGCGGGGTGGCCGCCGCAGCGTTCCCGCCCACGGCGCCGCCCCAGCGCGCGATGAGCTGCTGGGACGTGGCATCCGGTAGGGTCCGGGCCGATTCCACAAAGAGGTCCAGCGCTTCGTCGGGCAGTTCATCGTGGTAGTCGGCGCTCCAGTAGTTGTAGTGGTCCGGCGGATCATCGAGGGAAGATTGGAAGTCGGCGTAATGGGTGTCGCCCACGAGGTCGACGGCAGGCCCGAGTTCGCGGAATGGCCTGGCATGCTCGGAGCCTTCCTCGGGGTCGCCGGCATAGAGGTAAGCGACCAGGGTGGCCATCTTTCCTACCATCTCGTCCGGCACAAATGGTTCAGCCGGTGCCGTCACGTATAAGAGCGCCAGGCCCACGCCGTCTGGGGCTGCAAGGGCGAGGTCCCTGAACGCCCGGGTGATGTCCGTTGCTGCCTCGGCCGGCCACAGCCACATCCCGGCGTGCACCACCGGACCGAGCCGGTGGGCCTGGAACGTGAAGGATGTTGCCACCCCGAAGTTCCCGCCGCCACCATGGAGTGCCCAAAAGAGTTCGGGATTCTCCCTGGTGCTCGCGGTGACGCGCTCGCCGTCGGCCGTCACCAGGTTTACGGAGACGAGGCTGTCACACGCGAAACCGTAGGACCGTTCCAGCCACCCGGATCCGCCGCCCAAAGTAAAGCCGGCGACGCCGGTTGTGGAGGCGCGTCCGCCAGTCACCGCCAGTGCGTGCTCCTGGGTGGCGTGGTCGAACTCGCCCCAGGTCAGGCCGGCCCCTGCGGTGACAATGCCGGACTCGGGGTCGACGTCGATCGACTTCATGGGCCGGACATCGATCACCAGGCCGCCGTCGTTCATGGACATTCCTGCCACTGAGTGGCCCCCGGCGCGGACGGCGATGGCGAGCGAATTGTCCCTTCCGTACCGGAGGGCTTCGGCCACGTCCGCGTCAGTGGAGCATTGGGCTATCACCGCCGGACGCCGGTCAATCATGGCGTTGAAGACCTTGCGGGCCGGATCATAATCGGGGCTGTCAGGCTTGATCCACTTCATCACAACGCTCCTCAGCGAGTGCGGCTCTTCCCCTCCCCATAGCGTAGGACTCTGGCGACGGGTGTTCCATAGAGGGGCCATTAGCACGCGCGGCCGGCCGAAACCGGGGGCTTTTGCCATATTTGAGTAAGCGGCACCGAAGGCCACAAAATCCCGCAGATGCGGACTAGAATAGCCAAATGCCCACGATTCGCGTTTCTGAAGCTGCCCGTTTCCTCGGCGTCAGCGATGACACCGTCCGCCGCTGGACGGAGAACGGCACCCTGTCGCCGGTGAAGGACGACGCCGGCCGGTTGGCTGTGGACGGCCTGCAGCTTGCACAGCACGCCCGGAAGCTCGCGCAGCTCCCCGAGGACCCCCACCGGACCGGAAGTTCGGCCCGCAACAGGTTCGTCGGCCTGGTCACTGGCATCACCATGGACAAGGTCATGGCGCAGGTGGAGTTGCAGTGTGGTCCGTTCCGGGTGGTGTCACTGATGAGCAGCGAAGCCGTCCGCGACCTGGGGCTGGAACTTGGGTCCGTGGCCACCGCCGTGGTCAAGGCCACCACCGTCATCATCGAAACCCCGCAGGGAAAGGGGACTGTATGAGCGACCTCCGCGGTAGGTGGCGCCTCGTGGCGGTTATGGTTGCCGCTGGCCTGGCCGGAGCCCTCAGCGCGTGCGGTCCAGCTGGCAACACCCCAGCTGGCAACGCCCCTGCCGGCACCGGGCAACTGTCCGGGACTGTGACCGTTTTCGCAGCCGCATCGCTGAAGGGCACATTCACCCAGCTGGCACGCGAGTTCGAAGCGAAGAACCCCGGCACCAAGGTCACGCTGAGCTTCGCCGGGTCCTCTGACCTGGCCACGCAGATCACCCAGGGCGCCCCGGCCGATGTGTTTGCCTCCGCCGACACCAAAAACATGGCCAAACTGGCCGATGCCGGCCTGCTCGACGGGACCGCGACGAACTTCGCCACCAACGTCCTGGAGATTGCCGTTCCGTCGTCCAATCCGGCGTCGATCGCGTCCTTCACCGACCTGGCCAAGCCGGGGGTCAAGGTGGTTGTCTGCGCCACCCAGGTCCCCTGCGGGGCGGCTGCGGACGCGGTGGAACGGGCCGCCGGCGTCACGCTGTCCCCGGTCAGCGAGGAATCCTCCGTGACGGATGTCCTCGGCAAGGTCACGTCCGGAGAAGCCGACGCCGGCCTCGTCTACGTCACCGACGTCAAGGGTGCCGGCGGGAAGGCCAAGGGGATCCCGTTCGACGAAGCCAGCGAAGCCGTCAATACCTACCCCATCGCCACAGTTCGCTCGAGCCGGAGCAAGGACCTGGCCGGCGCCTTCATCGCCCTGGTGGCCGGTGCCGAGGGCAGGAGCACCCTCGGCGCCGCCGGCTTCGGCGCACCGTAGCCATGGGACAGGCCAGGAGCAGCGGGTACGGCGGCGTCCCGCGCTGGATCTACGTTATTGCCGCGGCTGGTGGACTCTTCGTCCTGCTGCCGCTCGCCGCAATGGTGGCCAAGGTCAACTGGCCGCAGTTCATCCCCCTGGTCACCTCGGAATCGTCGTTGACTGCCCTCGGCCTGAGCCTGCGGACGTCCGCAGCCAGTACGGCGCTGTGCCTGGTGCTGGGTGTGCCGCTGGCGCTGGTTTTGGCCCGCGGGCGCTTCCCGGGGCAGGGCCTGCTCCGCTCCTTCGTCCTGCTCCCGCTGGTCCTCCCGCCGGTGGTTGGCGGCATCGCGCTCCTGTACACCTTCGGACGGCAGGGCCTTCTGGGCAGGACACTGGAAGTCGCCGGGGTCCAGATCGCATTCTCGACGACGGCGGTGGTCCTCGCCCAGACCTTTGTGGCCCTGCCGTTCCTCGTGGTCAGCCTCGAGGGTGCCCTGCGCACAGCCGGAAACCGCTACGAAGCAGTGGCCGCAACGCTGGGTGCCCGGCCCACCACCGTGCTGCGCCGCGTCACCATTCCGCTCGTCCTGCCGGGCCTCGCCTCAGGGGCGGTCCTGTCCTTTGCCCGCAGCCTGGGCGAGTTCGGCGCTACGCTCACGTTCGCCGGAAGCCTGCAGGGGGTGACCCGGACCCTGCCGCTGGAAATCTACCTGCAGCGCGAGACGGACGCCGATGCCGCCGTCGCCCTTTCCTTGGTGCTGGTGGCTGTTGCGGCAGCCGTGGTGGCACTTGCCTACCGCAGGCCGCGGTCCGGCGACAGTACCTCGGCAGGCCGGGAAAGCCCGACGGCGGCCCACGCCAGCGGCGGTGGTGTTACGTGACGTTTTCGGTCCAGGCAACCGTGGCCGCCCGCGGTTTCGACGTTTCCCTTAGCGTGCTGCCGGGCGAAACCGTAGCCATCATGGGCCCAAACGGTGCGGGCAAATCCACCCTCCTGAACATCGTCGCCGGCCTGCTGCATCCGGACTCCGGCGAAGGCGAACTGGACGGAAAAACCCTGTTCAGCCTCGAAAGCGGGCGCGGCCAATGGACCGCCCCGCATCGCCGGGGCACCGCCTTGCTGGCCCAGGAACCGCTGCTTTTCCCGCACCTGAGCGTCCTGGAGAATGTGGCTTTCGGGCCGCGCAGCGCCGGCGTTCCCAGGCGTGACGCCAGGAAGTCCGCCCTGCGGTGGCTGGCCGAAGTCGAGGCCACCGAACTGCAGTCGCGCCGCCCGGCGCAGCTGTCCGGCGGCCAGGCCCAACGCGTTGCCGTGGCCCGGGCGCTCGCCACGGATCCCGGGCTCCTGCTCCTGGACGAACCCATGGCCGCGCTGGACATCCATGCCGCCCCCCTGCTTCGGCGCTTACTGAAGCGCGTATTGGCGGGGCGCCGGGCCATCATCATCACCCACGACGTCCTGGACGCCCTGATGCTGGCGGACCGGGTCATGATCCTCGAGGACGGCCGGATTGCTGAGCAAGGTCCCACCCGCGAGATCCTGCAGTCGCCCAGGAGCCGTTTCGCTGCCGGACTGGCCGGCCTGAACCTCGTATCCGGCACCCTGGCCGGTCATGGGCTACTGGCTGGCGACCTGGAGATCTATGGCCAGCACGACGAACTGCCCGGGCAACTGCCTGCAGGCCAACCCGGGGTGGCGGTCTTTCCGCCGTCGGCCGTTTCCGTTTTCCTCACTGCGGCGCACGGGAGCCCGCGCAACTCCTTTGCCGTCACGGTGACCGACCTTGAGCCGTATGGCGATCGGATCAGGGTCCGGGCCGGTGACGGCGGGCGGTTAAGCGCCGACGTCACGCCGGAAGCCGCGGCGGACCTGGGCCTCGTCCCCGGCCTGCAGGTGTATTTCGTGGTCAAAGCCGCAGCGGTCACCATTTACCCGGCCTGAGATCATCCCGTGGGCTGAACCCGGGGACTACGGACTTGGCTATGCTGGTCAGCGCCGGTTCAGCCTTGCCGGCCGCAAATGGGGGAGTGCAGTTGAAGAAACGAAGCAGGAAAATTACGACGGCGGCCGCCGGGCTTTTGCTCGCGGCGGGACTGGCAGGGTGCAGCCTCTTTCCCTCACCCCCGCCGCCCGTTCCGGTGCAGGCCACCCCAATCTCGCTGCTTCCGGCTAACTGCCCGTTCCTTGGGCGGGAGGACGTCCTGCCGGTCCGGATTCCCCAAGGCACGCCCAAGGAAGCTATCGGAGGCGTGCTGAATTCCTATGGGGCGTGGCTGAACGCGGGGTCAGAGGTATTGTCCACCTGGCGGTCGGGTGGCACGGTCGCGCGCGAATGCGTGGACAGCCTCGCGGCAGCAAACACCGAGGCGTACGCAACCACCATCTTTACCACCCACAGCGACGTGGCGTGGCAGCAGTATTTCAGCACCGTCGGACGGATGAACGCCCAAACCCTGCAGGGAGCATTGGCACTGGAACCCGGCGCAGCACGGCGCGGCACCTTCGAGTTGTTGAAGGAGATCGATTCAAGCTCTACGGACAACGGCACCTTCCTGAAGTTCGACGCCGTCTTCAAGCCAGCTGCCGGCGGCCCTGCCGGCGGTAACTGGGAGGACTGGGATAAGCCCACCCGGTGGTATGTGGAACTCGTCCCGGCGGGGGAGTTCCTGGTCATCAATTACGTGGAGCAGACCCCCGCCGCCGGCTACCAATAACTCCCCTGCAAGCCATTGACTAGTTTTGTCATTTTGCGTGACAGGGATCACTGCAGCGAGTAATATCTCTTGTGGATCCGCCGCACACCATGGCCGGTCCATCCACTGAGCTGAGCCGATCGGCGCATGCAGACCCTCGGGCGGGTGGCTCCTTGGGGGAGTCACCCGCCCGGGATGTTTAAGCCGGGTCCGCTACATGCCGGGCAGGTCAAGGAATTCGTAGACCTGGATGCTGGCCCCAGGCATCATGAGGTGTGGATGGCCGTCCAGGAGGGCCTGTGCGCCGTCCAGGTCTTCGGCCTGGATGATGCCATATCCGCCAATATGGCCTGTGCCATTGGGTGCCGAAGTTCCGGTGGCGGTGATCTCCCGGCCTTCCCCCAGAGGACTTCCCATGTCCACGATGCCGCTGCCGGCGCGGTCCGCCCATTCCGTCCAGGCCTTCATGCCTTCTTGGGCCGCTTCCGGTGTGCTCTGCGCCATCTGGGCCTGGGCCGACTGGGGTGCGAGGTAAAGAACAGCAAATTTCTTCATGGTAAATCCTCCGCTCCGGTGTGCCGGAGGACCGTGGCCCCCGGTCACAACCTCGATCCTAGGGTCGGTCGCCACTGCGGGGATACAGTGCAGGGGTAACCATTTGTGGAACCCTGGGCGTCGGTTGCTGCGTGGTTCGCTGTGGGCAAAAAACCGTGTCAGAGCGGCATTCCTGAAAGTTGAGCGTAGTAGACTCAACTTAGCTAAATGCAAGATCCCGGAAGGAGCTCTCTTTGGACGTCAAATTCACCACCAAGAGCCAGGAGGCTCTTTCGGCGGCAGCCATGAACGCCTCAACTGCAGGAAATCCGCAGGTGGAACCCGCCCACCTGCTCAAGGCGCTGATGGATCAGCGGGAGGGCGTCGCCGTCGCACTTCTGCGCGCTACCGGCGCCGACCCGGACGCCGTCAGCGTCCAGGCGAGCAGTGCCATCAAAGCGCTGCCGGCAACGTCCGGCGGGTCCACCCAGCAGGCGCAGCTGTCCCGCCCCGCCCTGCAGGCCATCCAGAACGCCAAGAACGAGGCTGACAGGCTCGGGGACACGTTCGTCTCCACCGAAGTCCTGTTGCTCGGGCTCTCAGCCGGAAGTGACGCCGTCGGGCGGTTAATGCGCGACGCCGGGGCCTCCCATGAGGCGCTGCTCGCCGCCCTGCCGGGTGTCCGCGGAGACCGAAAAGTGACCAGCCCTGACCCGGAGAACACCTTCCAGTCCTTGGAGAAGTACGGCACGGACCTTACTGCGATGGCGCGGTCCGGCAAGCTGGACCCTGTAATCGGCCGCGACACCGAGATCCGGCGCATCATCCAGGTCCTGAGCCGCCGTACCAAGAACAACCCCGTCATCATCGGCGAGCCCGGCGTGGGCAAGACCGCCGTCGTTGAAGGCCTGGCGCAGCGGATCGTGGCCGGCGACGTCCCCGAAAGCCTGCGCGGCAAAACCCTGATCGCCCTGGACCTCGCGTCCATGGTTGCGGGGGCCAAGTACCGCGGTGAATTCGAAGAGCGGCTCAAGGCTGTCCTTGAGGAGATCAAAAACTCCGAGGGGCAAATTGTCACGTTCATCGACGAGATCCACACAGTCGTGGGCGCCGGAGCAACGGGCGAGTCCTCGATGGATGCGGGCAACATGCTCAAGCCAATGCTGGCCCGGGGCGAACTCCGGCTGATCGGCGCCACCACGTTGGACGAATACCGCGAGAACATCGAGAAGGACCCCGCGCTGGAGCGCCGGTTCCAGCAGGTGTACGTGGGCGAACCCAGCGTAGAGGACACCATTGGCATCCTCCGCGGCCTGAAGGAACGTTACGAGGCGCACCACAAGGTCACCATCGCGGACTCCGCCTTGGTCGCCGCCGCCACCTTGTCCAACCGCTACATCTCGGGCCGCCAACTGCCGGACAAGGCCATCGACCTGGTGGATGAAGCCGCCTCGCGGTTGCGAATGGAGATCGACTCCGCGCCGGAGGAGATTGACCAGCTGAGGCGTGCCGTGGACCGGCTCACCATGGAGGAACTGGCCCTCGAGAACGAGAAGGACGCCG
The DNA here is from genome assembly GCF_051365025.1 of Arthrobacter sp. R4. Classification (NCBI taxonomy): domain Bacteria; kingdom Bacillati; phylum Actinomycetota; class Actinomycetes; order Micrococcales; family Micrococcaceae; genus Arthrobacter; species Arthrobacter sp. R4. The sequence goes on along the minus strand of NZ_JBLWIJ010000032.1, from coordinate 19,242 downwards.
CCTCGGTGGAGCGCCTGGCCGCGATCCGGGCCGACAAAGCGGACAAGACTGAAGCGCTGGATGCGCTCAACGCCCGGTGGGAAGCGGAAAAGGCCGGCCTCAACCGGGTGGGTGACCTGAAGGCGAAGCTGGACGAACTCCGGTCCACTGCCGACAAAGCCCAGCGCGAAGGTGACCTGGAAACGGCGTCACGTGTGCTGTACGGCGAGATTCCGGCGCTGGAGCGCGAACTGAACGCCGCCGCAGCGGCTGAGGCCGAGGTGACGGACAAGCCGGCCCAGATGGTGGCCGAGCAGGTCACGGCGGACGACATCGCCGAGGTGATTTCCGCCTGGACCGGCATTCCCGCCGGACGCATGCTGCAGGGCGAGAGCCAGAAGCTGCTGCACATGGAGGAGGAACTCGGACGGCGGCTGATCGGCCAGTCCAAGGCTGTGGCCGCTGTTTCGGACGCCGTGCGACGTGCCCGGGCAGGGATCAGCGACCCCAACCGGCCCACTGGCTCGTTCCTTTTCCTCGGCCCTACGGGCGTGGGAAAGACCGAGCTCGCCAAGGCATTGGCTGACTTCCTGTTCGACGACGAACGGGCCATGGTGCGGATCGACATGTCCGAATACGGCGAGAAGCACTCGGTGGCCCGGCTGGTGGGCGCGCCTCCGGGCTACGTCGGCTACGAAGAGGGCGGCCAGCTGACCGAGGCCGTCCGCCGTCGCCCTTACTCGGTGATCCTCCTGGACGAAGTGGAGAAGGCCCACCCGGAAGTGTTCGACATCCTGCTGCAGGTTCTCGATGACGGCCGCCTTACCGACGGCCAGGGCCGCACCGTGGATTTCCGCAACGCCATCCTGGTGCTGACCTCGAACCTGGGCAGCCAGTTCCTGGTGGACCAGTCCCTGGACGCGCAGGCGAAGCGGAATGCCGTGATGGCCACCGTCAACGCGTCCTTCAAGCCTGAGTTCCTGAACCGGCTGGACGAAGTGGTGCTGTTCGACGCCCTGTCCGTGGAGGAGCTGGCCCGGATCGTGGAACTGCAGGTTGCCGAACTGGGCGGGCGGCTGCATGAGCGCCGGCTCACCCTTGAGGTGAGCGAGGGCGCCCGAGCATGGCTGGCCATGTCCGGCTTTGATCCCGCCTATGGCGCCAGGCCGCTGCGTCGGCTGGTGCAGCGGGAGATCGGCGACCGCCTGGCCAAGGCCATCCTCTCCGGCGACATCGCCGATGGCGACACCGTGCTGGTGGACACTGCGGCCGACGTCGATGAACTGACCATTGAGGGGCTGGAGGCTCTGTCCGGGTCCGACGGCGGCGCTCCCGCCGGCACAGGCCTGGTGGTCCGGCGGAAGGCGTAGACCCGGCCGCGCTCCCCTTACCCAACTAAGTAGCAGCAGATGTCGTTTTGAGCCCTCATAACGACATCTGCTGCTACTTAGTTGGGATCAACAGGGGAACGCCCGCAGTCAGGGGAGCACGCTGGCAGTGATGACGTTCCCGCCGGGCGATGTGACGTAGCAGTCCACCCGGCGGTCGCCGGATTCCCAGCTGGTGGTGCTGGGATAGGCCCGCTGGAAATTCAGCGTGAAGTCGTTGGCCGCTGGAGCAAGCTTGGCGGCCTGGCATGCCTCCAGCGCCTTGGCCTTGAGGGTTTCGGCACCCGGATAGAAGTCACCGGACGGATAGCGGTAGATGGCCACGAGCTGTGCCGAGTGGCCGGTGTCGCAAGCCACCACGCTCGACTTCAGTGCCTCGGGGTCGAAGTCCTTGAAGCAGTCACCGAGCTGGTAGTCCGCCGGTGGCACGCCGTCCCGGGGCAGCGGGAGCGGGCTGGCTGGCGCTGTAGGCGAAATTTCCATGACTCCCGCGGCGTTTGAGCCCGAATCTGCGCTGTTCCGTGCGTTCTCGCTGAGCCACAGCGCCAACCAGACCAGGGATCCCACCACACCAACAAGGACCAGGACAAAAACGGTCTTCAGGACGATCGGAGCGATCCGCCGCGGCTGGCGGGGAGGGGGCGCCGGCGGCATGTCAGGGAGTGGAATGTTGGGCGGCACTGGGGGAGGCACTTGGGGCAGGCCTGCAGTGGGCGGCGGCACTACGGGTTTGGGCGGGCGCGCCGTTCGGCTGGCAGCGAAATCCTCGCCTTCGCCGGCAGGTCCTGTGGCGCCGTCCTTTTGGTTCACTGAAGTGCACCCTCCTGCGTTGCCTTGGTTGATAACCCCGGTCTGTGGCCGGTGTTCAGCAGTTGATGAAGCGACTCTATCGAACAAAAAACCCGGGAACCCTGTTGTTCGGCGCGATCGGCGTCCCCGACATGCCGTCCGGGGGCGCCTGCTGGCAAGCATGGGCTGCCGAAAGCATGTAATCTAGGTGTACGACAAATTGACCAAACATTCCGGGGCCTCACCGATAGCCAAGGTGACCACCTCCGGTCCAAGTACAAAAGGGGGTCACGCCATGGGGCGCGGCCGTCAAAAGGCAAAAGCTACCAAGCAGGCTCGGGATATTAAGTACTACTCCCCGAACACTGACTATTCGGCACTTCAGCGTGAGCTGACGGGTCCGGGCAGTCGTGCCACGAGCCATTTCGCGAATGAACCGGTTGAACCGGATTATTCGGCTTATGTGGATAAGTACGCGGACGATTTGGAAGAAGACGACGACGACGTAGACAGCCGTCGGATCGGCTAGTTGTCACAGGCCGGCGTAGCCGCAAGGCGCCCGGATCCCGCGACGCGCAGTACGATCGGATGCCGCATCCTATCCGTCAGTACAGCGCTTCTTGAGCAGCACCCAGGATCCGGACGGACCCGTGGTGTCTCGTGATTTACAGAGTTAACCTCAGCCATTCTGTGCTGACCTCATTTATTGGGCCCGTTGCCTGAACCGGATACCGGTGCAGGCAACGGGCTTTTTGGTGTTGACTGGTGGTGTCGACCCAGGGGGACCTACCCCACCGCTGTCACCGCGAAAGGACCTCCATGTCCGAAAACTCCAGTTCACCTACGTACCGGCACGGTGAGCCCTGCTGGGCGGATGTCCAGACCCGCGATGTTGCCGCGGCCAAAGACTTCTATGCCGCGGTTTTCGGCTGGCGTTTCGAGGATCTGCCCACGCCCGATGGCCGGAGCTATGCCAAAGCCTTCCTGGGCAAGGATCTTGTGGCCACCATCGCCCCGCAGAACCCGCATCAGGAGTCCCTGGGCACCAACGCGCAGTGGAACATCTACCTGGCGGCAGACGACGCCAAGGCAATAGCGGAAGAAGCGACACACCTGGGTGGCGCAGTCCAGTTTGGTCCTGAGCAGGTGGCTGACACCGGGGTGATGGTCTTCGTTGATCCGCCTGGTGGCGGCACCACGGGCATCTGGCAACCCGGGACGCATACTGGCGCCGAACGCTACAACGAACCAGGTGCGCTTTCGTGGGCGGAACTGCTCACGCCCGAGCCGCAGGCCGCCGTCGGATTTTTCCAGCAGCTCTTCGGCCACGAGGTCACCGAGTATCCCCAGGACGACGGCGGCACCTACACCACGCTCATGGTGGGCGGTGCGGAGGTGGCCGGGATAGCCGCAGCTGAGGATGAGGCCGGCTGGCAGATCTACTTCGGTGCCACCGACGTCGCCGAAACGGTACGAAAGGCAGTGGCGGCCGGGGCGGAGGTACTGATCGAACCCGACGTCTCAGACCCGGACGCCCCCGGGGCCACGGCAACCCTCAAGGATCCGCAGGGCGGCATATTTAGCCTGCTGGAGGTTTAACGCACCGAGTGCTCCACACCGGCCCGAGCTTGGAGGCTAGGGACCGGTGGGAGCACTCGATGAGGGGCTTAGGCGTAGGCGTTGACCAGGCGGACAGCGCCGCCGTCCACGCCCTTGGCGCCCTGGACGTAGTCCGGGCCGGACTTGAGGATGGAGTCCGAGTCGGCCGTGACGGTGCCCATGATCCAGGACGGCAGGCCGCGGTCGTTAAGGCGGGCCACGGCGGCGTCGGCAGCGTCGGCGGACACGATGGCCACCATGCCCACACCGAGGTTCAGGGTGCGCTCCAGGTCAGCCAGCGGAACGTTGCCCAGCTCGGAAACCAGCTTGAAGATGGCGGGCAGTTCCCAGGTGGCGCGGTCCACGGTGGCTACGAGCCCCTGCGGAAGCACGCGGGCCAGGTTGGCGGCGAGGCCTCCGCCGGTGACGTGGCTGAAACCGTGTACGGCATGTGCGCTGTTCACGGGGAACGCGCGGGCGAGGTCCAGGCAGTCGGCGGCGTAGACGCGGGTGGGCTCCAGCAGTTCCTCACCCAAGGTGCGGCCAAGTTCTGAGACTTGCCGGTCCAATGCCCAGCCGGCGTGGTTGATGACGCGGCGGACCAGCGAGTAGCCGTTGGAGTGCAGGCCGGAGGAGGCCATGCCGATCACCACGTCGCCGGCGCGGACGCGGTCCGGGCCCAGCAGTTCAGAGGCTTCGACAACACCGGTGGCTGCACCGGCGACATCGTATTCGTGTTCGCCCAGCAGGCCGGGGTGCTCGGCGGTCTCGCCGCCCACCAGGGCGGTGCCGGCCACGGAGCAAGCTGCGGCGATGCCACGGACGATGTCGGCGATGCGTTCGGGAACAACCTTGCCGCAGGCGATGTAGTCGGTCATGTAGAGCGGCTCTGCACCGACCACCACGATGTCGTCCACCACCATGCCCACCAGGTCAAAGCCGATGGTGTCGTGGATGTCCATGGCCTGCGCGATGGCAACCTTGGTACCTACGCCGTCGGTGGACGTGGCCAGCAGTGGGCGCTTGTAGGTCAGCAGCCTGGAGACGTCGTACAGCCCGGCGAAGCCGCCGACACCGCCGATCACGGAGGAGTTGTGGGTGGCCTTCACGGCACCCTTCATCAGTTCGACGGCGCGGTCGCCGGCTTCGACGTCAACACCGGCGGAGGCATAGGTGATGCCCGCGGCACTGTCTGAAGCGTTGGCGGCGGGGGTTGCGGAAGTCATACGGACTCTTTCTTGTCAGCGCCGATGGTGGTGGCGTGTACGTCTGGCACAAGGTCGGCTTCGGTCAGCAGGTTTTCGAACTCGGCGTCCGGCCCCGGGTCGCAGCCCGTGGCGCCGGCTTTCCCGGCCGGATCCTCGGCGTCGTCGACGGAGGAAACAGTCAGGGCGGCAGTGGCGCCCGGGAGGGCAGAGGGCGACGGCGTGAGGCCGCCGAGGTCGGTACGCTCCAGCAGGTTCTTGCCCAGCTTGTCCGAGCCCGGGAGCTCGATGGGGTACTTGCCCGTGAAGCAGGCCGTGCACAGGCGTTCGCGTGGCTGGCGGGTGGCGTTGATCATGCCGTCTTCGGAGATGTACGCGAGGGAGTCGGCCCCGATGGCCTGGGTGATTTCCTCGATTGTGGCGCCGTTGGCGATCAGCTCCGCCCGTGAGGCGAAGTCGATGCCGTAGAAGCAGGGCCATTTCACGGGCGGGGAGGAGATCTTGATGTGGACGCTCGCGGCGCCCGCTTCCCGGAGCATCCGCACGATGGCCCGCTGGGTGTTGCCGCGCACGATGGAGTCGTCCACCACCACAACGCGCTTGCCGCGGATGACGGATTCCAGCGCGTTGAGCTTGAGCCGGATGCCGAGCTGGCGCAGTGTCTGCGAGGGCTGGATGAACGTGCGTCCCACGTAGGAGTTCTTGACGAAGCCGTGCGCGAACGGGATGCCGGATTCTTCGGCATAGCCCACGGCCGCGGGTGTTCCCGATTCCGGCACGGGGATGACGATGTCCGCTTCCTGGGTGTTCTCGCGAGCCAGCTGACGGCCCATTTCAACGCGGGATTCGTAGACGGAGCGGCCGGCGATTGCGGCGTCGGGACGGGCGAGGTAGACGTATTCGAAAACGCAGCCGGCCGGCGTGGCCTCGGCGAAGCGCTGTGAGCGGACACCGTCCTCATCGATGGCGATGAACTCGCCGGGCTCGATCTCGCGGATGAAGCTTGCGCCCACGGTGGCGAGGGCGGACTGCTCGGAGGCGACAACCCAGCCGCGCTCCAGCCGGCCCAGGACGAGCGGGCGGATGCCGTAGGTGTCGCGGGCGGCGTAGAGGGTGCCTTCGTCCATGAAGACGAAGCAGAAGCCGCCCTTGATCTTGGGCAGCAGCTCGATGGCGGTCTGTTCGAGGGTCTTGCCCTCTTCGCCTTCCAGCAGCGCCGTAACCAGCGCGGTGTCGGAAGTGTTGCCCTGCTTCATTTCGCCGCTGAGCTGGCCGCCGTTGCGTTCCAGGATCATGGTGTTGAGTTCGGCGGTGTTGGTCAGGTTGCCGTTGTGCGCCAGCGCCACGGTGCCGGTGCTGGTAGCGCCGAGGGTGGGCTGGGCGTTGGCCCAGTGGCTGGCTCCGGTGGTGGAGTAGCGGCAGTGTCCCACTGCCAGGTGCCCGGTCAGGGTGTTCAGCGTGGTTTCGTCGAAGACCTGGGAAACGAGCCCCATGTCCTTATAGACGTTGATCCGCTTGCCGTCGCTGGTAGCAATACCAGCCGACTCCTGACCGCGGTGCTGCAGTGCATACAGCCCGTAATAGGTGAGTTTTGCTACTTCTTCACCTGGTGCCCAGACCCCGAAGACGCCACAAGCGTCCTGAGGGCCTTTTTCGCCAGGGAGAAGATCATGAGAAAGTTTTCCATCGCCGCGTGCCACTGGTCGATTATCTCACGACATGGGGTAAGACTTTTCCGCGGCGGCGTTTGTGACTGGCGGCGCGGTTGTGCCTGTGCTTGTACTGCACTGGCGACTACGGCGCTGCGCCGTCGTCGGGTTCCGAGTCGGGGACGGCTTCTACGATGGCGCGCTGCTGGCGTTTGACGCTCCGCCGGTCCAGCAGAAGGGCCGTGACAGCGCCTAGGATCGCCCCGCCGGCGCCGAACATGACCAGGAAGAACCCAAAAACAGACCCACGGTCAAAGCTCTCGTCGCCGGGAAGCCCGTAGGCGATCACGGCAGCCACCACGACGCCGACGAGGCCACCGAGGATGAGGAAGGGCACATATTTAGGTGCCCGGCGGACGGTGATTTCGCGCCGTTCAGCGGGGGTTTCTTCAAAAGCCATGCCATCAAGCCTACTGCGGGCCGGAAGGGGGGAGTTCACGACCGGAATGCGTGACTTTTGGCCCGCATCAGCACGCCCGCCTCCGCCATTCCAGCGCGCCGGGTGTCCAGCCCTGCCAAAAGTGACGCAATTGCGTCGGAGGCTCCCGGCCAGAAGAGGTCAGCTGCCGCGGTAGGTGGAATACGCGAACGGGCTCAGCAGCAGGGGCACGTGGTAGTGCTCCGCGCCGGTTACCTCGAAGACGAGGTCCACTTCGGGGAAGAACGTGGCCGTGCCGAGGGCGGCATAGTACTCACCGGTGCCGAAGTTGAGCCGGTAGCGCCCGGGTGCCAGTTGCTCTGGACCGAGGTCTTTCGCTCGGCCGTCCGCATCCGTTGCGGAGGCGGCGAGCTCGTGCCAAGTGCCGCCGTCGTGCTGTGAAAGGACGACGGCGACCCCCGCCGCCGGACGTCCGGCACCGGTGTCCAGGACATGGGTGGTGACATGGGAAACGCTCATTCGCTGATCACTCCTTCAAGGCGCAGCAGCGCGATTTCGCGCAGTTGCTGGGCGACTATGGCATCTTCCTCGGCCGGCGAATTGCCGAGCCGGGTGTTGAGTGCGGCCAGGATTTCCGGGGCAGTCCGTCCGGCGGCGCGGATCAGGAAGACCCTGCCGAACTTTTCCTCATAGGCGCGGTTTCCGGCAGCCAGCGCCGCGGCGGTCCCGTTGTCCGAGGGGTCCACTCCGGACTGCTCCGAGCGGGACATGGATGCCTCAGCCGTGCTGGCTGTTGGCCGTTCGCCGATGCGGGGGTGGTGTGCCATGGCGGCTTCAACCTCGGCAGCGGTGAAAGGTGCAGCGGCCCGGGCGGCAAAGTCCAGGAGTGTTGCCCGGGAGCTGAAAGGGCGTGCCGCGGTGATGGCCTCAATCCAGCGCTGGACGTCGATGCAGGGTTTCAGGGCGTCGGCGGCCACAGCCGTGTCCGCGCTGTTGAATTCGGCAAGCTTCATGCTGGCTGGTTCCTCATTGCAAGTGCTGGCATCCATGGTGACGGCTATGCGGAGGACCGGCTTTCCGGCGGCTTTCAAAACGAAGCTTCCGCATCATGGAACTGTTATTTCAGCATACGTAATATTGAAGTCGACGGTGTGCGTGGTGTCAAGAGAGACTACAGCAGCCTTGGGGCCCACCCGGTATCATCGCGTGAGAGCCACGGCTTGTGAGAACACCAAGGAGAATACGGACGGGGCGGCTATGCAAATGCTGACCGATCAGGACGCCGCACGGGAACTTGGCCTGCAGGAATACGGGCTGATGCCCGCCAAGGCCGGCCACGTGCCGGTGCTGGCTGATGCGCAGGCGCAGCGTCCGTTGGACAACATAGTGTCCGTCGCGGACAACGGCAGGGGGATCGACGCCGGGGACCGGCAACGCGCAGTGGAGCCACTGGTCCGGCTCAACCGGCCAGGGGACGGGCCCGGATCAGGACTCGGCCTGGCCACATGCCGACGCATTGCGACGGCCCACGGCGGCGAGCTCCTGATCAGTGATACGCCCGGTGGCGGCGCCACTATCTCGATGCTGATCGCCACCTAGAGATTTCCAGCCCAGGAAGATCCTGGCGCAACCACAGTATGGGGGTACTGGTACATGTCACAGGTCACGTCGGGCGGTTATCGCCGCTGGTGGATTCTCGGTGCGGTTCTCATCGTGGTGGCGCTGGCTGCCATTCCTGTTGCCGGCGTCGCCCACCACATGATCAGCAAGGCAGGTGGGCGGACTACAACGGCAACCGATGCGGACGGTACTGAACGGACAGTCTTTTGGCGCGACTATCCGGGTATCGCCGGAGTGGATCCGCAGGAGGTCCTGGCGGGCCCTACGCCTGAAGAAGGCTACGCGGCGGGGAACGCCATGGTTGCCGAGATCAAGGAAGCCCTGTCGGAGGAGTTCGGGCTCGAATGGGCTATGACGGATGCCCAAGCCCGCAGCAACCCGTTTCATGGGCCCACCCAGAACTACTTCGGAGGCCATTCACTGCTCACGAATGTGAACGGCCCGGAGTCCCAGAGCACGTCAGTGCCCCAGTCCTGGGCTGATAAGCAGCGAGTGCTCAGCCTCATGGAAGGGATTACCCGGAAGTACGGCTTTGGGGCGCCGACCATCGAAAGCCCCGAAACCTGGCCCGCAGAAGACCGCGTTCGAAACCTGGGCGGGCTGACGCCCGATAAGCAGGTCATTGTGGACGGGACGGCGTTGGGGCCGGCCGGGCAGTGGCTTTCGTTCAGGTTCCAGGATCTTTCAAAGGACACGGACGGCACCTTCGAGGAAAGGCTCCGCCCGCCAGAAGGATCGCCCTGGCAACTGAACACGGTGGCACTGAGCTACGGGGCGAACGGTCTCCTGCCTGCTGAAAACCGCCAGGAATTCGAGGCCCGCCTTGAACCCTTCCGCGGGCTCACGCCACCGGAGCCCTTGGAGAGCTAAATGAATCCGAACCGGCGACGTCTTCAGTCCTGGGATGTCCTGGTGAGGACCCACGTATTGGTGCCGTCCTGCCGTTCGAACGTCACAGTCGTGACCAGGGCCTGGATGAGGGCCAGCCCGCGCCCGGATTCGGAGTCGTCGTCGGGCGTTCCCGGCTCCATCGGGCCGAAAGGCGGCTTCGCATAAAAGGCACTGACCCTGGCGCGAAGGAGCGTGGGCTGGACACTGATGTCCACACCCAGTTCCACGGGCTTTTCCGCGTTGGCCGGCTCAGCGTGCTGGACGATATTGGACGCCGATTCGATGACGGCCGTGGTAAAGGTCATCTGGTCCACGGACTGGACCAAAGGGGCGTCCTCCCAGAGGCCGTCCAGCTCGTTGTGGACGGACTCGATGGCCTCGGCATCAGCCAATCCACGGAAGCTCCGGTGGGCCAAGACCTCAGTCATTGCTGAACGCCTCTTCGGCGGAAGCGTATGAGGTCAGGACGCGGTCCATGCTGGTCAGTTCCAGCACCATCTTCACCTGCGGCTGCACGGCTGCGATCCGAAGGTCGCCGCCCGCCTGCCGGGCCGCCTTGAGGCAGCCGATCAGGGCGCCGAGGCCGGAGGAGTCCATAAATGCCGTATTCTCCAGGTTCACCACGATCCGGGAGGAACCGCCGGCGATCACATCGGTGACGAATTCCCGGAGCTTGGGGGCGGACACCATATTCAGCCGTCCGTCTGCCTTGACCTCCGCGTACGAATCCTTAACCTCGTAACTAAACTCCATTGGGTTTCCTCTCTCCAGCCTCTAGGTCAACAGCGGGTTGGTACCCCTTATACAAAACGGCGCGAACCAGGACGCTCATGACCGCCAGGTCAAAAATAACCCAGGCCACGTTCACCAACGTGCCAAGCGGCTCGGCCAATCCGCTGGCGAGCCGGATAATGCCCACGACGGCGGCAACCGCCAGGAGCACGGACACAATGATTTGCGGCCGGATCAGGCTCCAGCCGGGCCCTCCGGCCTGGCGCGCCTTGGGAGTGACGGCGAATCCCAGGGGACGGCCGAACCAGACGTTCCGGGCCGCCGTCGAACACGCCTTGATCCAGGTGGGGAACAGCGCGAGGCTGTACTGCTTGTCCACGCCAGGTGGGGATTCCGCGGCCGGCCACAGCGAACAGCAACTGGTTGGCGATCATGAAGGGAATGAACCGGATGAAGAAGTCCCAGCTCAGGCTGGTGACCGGCAGGATGCCCAGCAGCAGGTAGATGATGGGGGCGGCGAAGTAGATGACCGCCGCATATCCGCTGAGGTAGGTCCACATGGTGGCAAAATACATCAGCCGCTGGCCGATCTTCAGACCCTTCTGGACCAGGGGGTTTTCACGGAGCAGGACCTGGATGGTCCCCTGCGCCCACCTGAGGCGCTGGGTGAGCATGGTCTTCAGGTCCTCGGGCGCCAGGCCGTAGGCCAGGATTTCGTGGTGGTAGACGCTCTCCCAGCCCATGGCGTGCATGCGCATGGCTGTGGCCATGTCCTCGGTTACGGAGATGGTGGCCAGGGGCATGACCGGTTGCGCTTCGTCGTTCCGTTCCACGTTCAGGGCGTCCAGGACGGCCTGAACGGATTCCAATGCGCCCAAGGGAGACCAGTCCCGGGCCGACATGCGCTGGACCGCGTCATCGGCCACTACCGGAACCCCGGCGTCGCCCACGTGTGCCAGCTCCATGGCGGCAATCTCTTCGAGGTCAGCCTGGAGGGCGGAGACGTCCGCCTGGACCAGTGTCTGCACGGCCGCGTCGACGCGGCGGCGCACGCGGTACGTGATCTCACTCAGCGGTTCACCCGCTTCCAGCTGCTCCTGCGCTTGCCGGGTGGCGGCCGCGACCTCGTCCAGCACGTCGGCCACCAGGGGAGTGCCGACGTCGGCCGATTTCCGGGCCTTGCCGATGGCGGAGCGTGATGCTGCGAGCGCGCGGCGGATACTCTTCTCGGTTTCCTTGACGTAGCCCACCAGGCCCAGCTGCATCAGCGCCTCGCGGCGGAGGATGGCGTTGGAGCCGCAGAAGAAGGCCGCGTTCCAGCCGTCCTTCCCCTGCTGGATGGGGCCGTAGAACAGCGGGGCCTGGCTGCCCAGGGGATCATGCGCGGGGACGTTGCTGAAGTATTGCGGGGTCTGGACGAGGGCCACCCGGCGGTTATTGAAGTAGCCGAGGGTTTTCTCCAGGATGTCCGGCTCGGGGATCTGGTCGGCATCCAGGATGAGCAGGAATTCGCCGTGCGTGACCATCAGGGCGTTGTTCAGGTTGCCGGCCTTGGCGTGGCGCGGAACATTGGCTGTCCAGTCCTCGCTGCGCGTCACGTAGCCCAGGCCATGCTCTTCGGCGAGGGCCTTGAGCCCGGGCCGGGCGCCGTCGTCAAGGATCCATGTGCTGTGCGGGTGCCGGATCTTCTGGGCCGCCAGGGCGGTAGTCATGACCATGTCCAGGTCTTCGTTGTACGTGGTGATGAAGACGTCAACCGTGGCATCGCTGGGCGGCACCGGGGCCCCTTTGCGGATCTTCAGTTTCCACACGGTCATGCCGAACAGCATCACGTCGATCAGGCTGAACGTCTCCGCCGCCACCAGCGGGACTGCGATCCACCAGGCGTCCCAGTTCAGCGACGCCGCCCAGCGCCAGGCCACATAGTTCAGGCCGAAGATGACGGTCAGGACCACCATCAGGCGCGTCCAGAAGCGGCTCAAGCCGCGGAGTCTTCCAGCAGGCGCCTCACCACCACCACCGTGACGTCGTCCTCGGCGGACTCCGCGGGGGCGAGGGCGAGGATGGCGTCGCTGGCGGACTGGGCGGAGTCCTGCCCATGCGCCGCGGCCAGCACCGCCCCGGTGAAGGCCTCCACGGAGTCAAAAACGTCCAGGACCCCGTCGCTCACCACCACCAGTGAGTCTCCGGGAGCCAGGTCCAGGGAGGACTGCGGCCAGGCGCTGCCGGCCCATGCACCCACGGGCGGACCTCCGGAGGGAAGCCGGTGGACACCACCGCCTGCCGTGACGTGCAGCGCGAGCCCATGACCGGCGTCGACATAGCTGACGTTGCCTGACGCCGCGTCAAGGCGGGCGTGGAACAGGGTGACGAACGAGTTGGACGAATCAAGGTCCGTGGCGATGGCCTGGCTGGCCGATGCGAAGGCTCCGTCCAGGTCCTGCCGGTGGCCCATGGACCGCATCACCGCGCGGACCGTGGCGGCGATGAGCGCTGCGCCCATGCCCTTGCCCATGGCATCGGCGAAGGTCAGGTGGAGCCCGTCCGGGGTCCGGTACCAGTCGTAGAAGTCGCCCCCCACGCTGCGGGACGGGCGGAAGACGCCAGCGAGGTCGTAGCCCTGCACCACGACGTCCTCCTTGGGCAGGAGGCTCTGCTGGACCTCCGTGGCGCGCTCAAGCTCGCTGCGGGCGGCTGTGTCCGCGCTGGGGGACAGGCGGCGCCGGAACAGCGCGTTGATCCGGGACTGGAGTTCGCGGGGACTGAAGGGCTTGCTGATGTAGTCATCGGCGCCGTTGTCCAGCCCCGTGAGTTTGTCCAGTTCGTCGGCCCGGGCGGTGAGCATCACGATGAAGGCGTCAGAGAATTCGCGCAGGAGCTTGCAGACCTCAAGGCCGTCCAGATCAGGGAGGTTCAAGTCCAGGGTGACCAGGTCCGGTTTGACGTTCCTGACCAGTTCCACGCCCGGCAGGCCGGACTCGGCTTCAGAGACCTCGAAGCCCTGCTTAGTCAGGATCCGAACCAGCAGCCCACGGATGTCCGGATCGTCCTCTATTACAACGGCGCGGCGAATATCGGGCGTGGAAGGCATAGCTCTACTTCTACCGTATTAAGGCGAGTCAGGCGTTGTCACGTGCCTCACTCCGCAAGTTAATCCGTGCATGTTTCCGTCAGGACCGTCGCGCGACGTCCTGCTCGGCTGATCTTGAGCAAATCTTGGCATTGGCCTAGGCAGACGTTGAGGAATGCCCGGGACACTCAAAACAGGCAGTAGCTTCCGCCGGACGCTTCCCGGATCCGGCCCGGAAGTTGGACGGCTTGCGGAAAGCGGGGAAGCCACATGGGAAATATCAGCATCGGGGACGAACCGGCGGACCGTCCGTCACGGACCCGGGGACTCCTGAGCGCGGGGATGGACAAGAGCCGGGCATTGTTGCGCCTGTACTTCCACTCGCTCAAGGTTCGGGCCGCGGCCAACGCGCTGGCAGAGGCTTTGGCGGACTCCAAGGAGTCCTCCAGTTGGCCCGGAGATCGCCTGCCGGTGGGCGCCGAACTCTCCGAGAGGGTCGAAAAGCTCACCCACCGCCTCAGCCTCGAAACCAAGGCACACGGCCGCCTGGCAGCGCTCTTCCACGCCGCCGGCAGCGGCGCATTGCGGCCCGCATAGCTGCACCCGGGGCAACGCCCTTCCCGGCCCAACGGCAGCCGTTCCATCCTGGCTCTTTCCGTGCCACACTTGAGGTCAATCGAGTGGCTGGGGCTAACCAGGGTCAGGAGATTGCCGTGAGCTGGATGACAGGCTGGGCGTACCTCATCGCGTTCCTCATCACCACGGACGCGCTTCTCCTGGCGCTGTGGCTTGTGGACAAGGACTGGCCCAAGCACTGGCGGAAGAAGCACTGACCAGCGCAGTTGTGTCCGGTCAGCGCAGGTCCAGGCGCATCACCACGCGCGGGAATCCGTTGAGTACTGACTCCGTATCGGCCACCTTGGTAAACCCTGCCCGTTCAAACAGCTTGCGCGTGCCCACATAGGCCATGGTCAGGTCCACTTTGCTGCCGCGGTTGTCCACTGGATACCCCTCGATGGCGGGTGCCCCGTAGCTGCGGGCAAAGTCAACGGCCCCCTTCAGGAGGTGGTGTGAGATGCCCCCACCCCGGTGCCCGGGCCGGACCCGGATGCACCACACGGACCACACTTCAAGGTCGTCTACGTGCGGGATCCGGCGGTTCCGGGCGAAGCTGGTGTCCGAGCGTGGGTGGACAGCTGCCCAGCCTACGACGTCGTCGCCGTCGTAGGCCAACACTCCGGGCGGCGGATCCTGCCGCACCAGTTTCTTCACGAGGTCGCCGCGCTCCGTGCCGTGAAGCTCAAGGTTCTGCTTCGACGGAATACGGTAGCTCAGGCACCAGCACACGTTGGCGTCCGGCCGCTTGGGGCCAACCACCGTTTTGACGTCCTCGAACTTCGTTGCCGGGCGCACCTCGATCGCCATGGCGCCATTTTCCTCGATCCTGCGGGCAATTGGAATGTTTGCCCTTGGCGGCACCTGCCATCTGGAGGACTGTTTACGGCCCTGTTGGCGGACGCCGGCCGTCTTGGTTGCCTGGGCCGCCTTTCAGCCGCAGCCCGGCCTCCTCCACGAGTTCAGTCAGCCAAGGGCGATGACCCTGGTGGAAAACCATTCCTTCAGGAAGTCCTTGGACGGAGGGTTCGGAATTGATGATGTCGATGGTGATGCGGCCGCCGCCTATGGGGGCGTTGGTGATGTGCAAGTCGCCGTAGGAATCCGGGAGTGCAGGGTCCAGCCAGAATCCGCCACGCGAAACATGGGTGTCGTACCGCATCAGGCTCGTCACGAGCTGGATGGGTGTTGTCGCTGCCCACGCTTGAGGCGAGCACGCCGTGGGATAAGGTACGGGTTCAGCGAACTGCTCGCGGCTGAAGCCGCAGAACAGTTCCGGCAAACGCCCGCCCGAATATTCGGCCGCCTCCAACAGGGCAGTGGAAATCCGCTGGGCCTCTGCCACGAAGCCGTACCGCATGAGTCCGGCCACAATGACCGCGTTGTCATGAGGCCAGACTGACCCATTGTGGTAGCTCGCAGGATTGTAGGCACCCATATCGCTGGCCAGAGTGCGCACGCCCCAGCCGCTGAACATTTCCGGGGACAACAGCCGTTCGGCCACAAGCGGCGCTTTGTCCTCGTCTATGAGGCCGACCCAGAGGCAATGCCCCATATTGGACGCGCACGCATCGACAGGTCTCTTCTTGCCGTCCAGGGCGATAGCGTAGTAACCGCGTTCTGGCAGCCAGAACTGTTCGTTGAACCGCTTCTTCAGCCGGGCGGCGTCATCGGCCAGACGGGTTGCCAAAGCCTCGTCGCCGGCGTCGAATGCTATCCAGGAACGCGCCATGTAGGCGTCGTAGACATAAGCCTGCACCTCGCACAGCGCAATGGGCGGCTCCGCCATTCGGCCGTCTGCGAAGTTGATTCCGTCCCAGGAGTCCTTCCAGCCCTGGTTGATGAGGCCTTGGGGGTTGAGCCGCTCATATTCAACGAATCCGTCGCCATCCTTGTCGCCATAGTTGCGGATCCAGTCCAGTGCCCGGTCCGCATGGGGCAGCAGCGCGCCGATGGTGTCCCGGGCGAAACCCCAGCGGCTCACGGTTCCAAGTATCGTCACAAACAGCGGGGTGGCATCGACGCTGCCGTAGTAGATGTGCTTCCCGCCGAGTGAAAGGCCGCTTGAGACATCTAGCCTGACCTCGTGCAGGATCTTTCCCGGTTCCTCCTCGCTGATCGGATCCACCACTTTTCCCTGGCGGTCGGCCAGGGTCTGCAAGGTGCCCAGGGCAAGTGAGGGGTCCACCGGCATGGACATCTCCGATGCCCACAGGGAATCCCGGCCAAACAAGGTCATGAACCAGGGAGCGCCGGCGGCCACCACCACCCGCTCAGGATGGTTCGGATCCTCGATCCGGAGCGCGCCCAAATCGTCATAGCTCCGGCGCAGGGTCCGTTCTATGGATTGGTTGCCCATGTGCAGTTTTGGAATTTTCGCCACCCATTCCTGCCTGCGGCGGTCGCGCGGGGATAACCCGTCACCGTCAGGGTGAATGAACGACGGCGGCGCTGGGTTGGCTGGGTCAGCGCCGGTAGGAACGGCGGTAAGGACAGTGCTCCACTGGCCGTGCGGCTCGATGGTCAGGCTGTATGTCAACGCGTCCATAGTTACATCAGCACCGGGGGCCTGGACGCGGAGCCCCTTTCGGATGTCCTGCCAGGTAGCACTGATGCTCAGCGAGTCACCGTCAACTTCCCGGATCTCCTCCCAACGCCGCTGGATGCGGGCTTCCTTGACCTCGAATAGATCCGCAAAGTCCGCTTCGGCGCGTACGTCCAGAACACATTGGACAGGTTCGATTCCATGATTGCGGACAGTGATGTGTTCCTGGATGCCGGCACCCACCTCCCGGAGGCGCTCCACGATCACCGGACTGTCCGCATACCCGTCCCGGCGGGTTGCCCGGCCCGCGAACAGGGCCCTGTACGGCTCCTTCGTCTCGGCAGCCAGGGGTTCGAGCGACAGGCCATCGAGAGTGATGCTCCAGCGGGACACAATGCGCGTGTCCTGGAAGAAGACGCCGTGTGGAAATTCGGGGTGGATGTCCCCGTTGGGCGAGGAGATGCAGAAGGATGTGCCTTCCACCAAGGTGATCGTCCCTGCCCCCACGGGTCCCGCTGCAGTGTCAGCGTTCCAACCAGCCATGCCGGCCCCTTTGTTGTATCACCGCCGGCTTGCGGGACGATCAAGCCAACCGCTGCCGGGCGCCGCTTTGTCGTAACGACGCTACTCCAGCCTGCGCGAGGATTCCAGAGCAGAGGAGTACTTAGGCAGCACCCGCTGACGGGACCATCAGGTCGTAGTCATCCTCGATATGGAACATTCGACGGTGTCCGATCTTGTCTATGACCCAGATGGTCCTGCCATCCTCGGTTCGATCGTCTACGAAACCCCGGTGGCACTCGACGCCGTTCCGGTTGAGATTAACGACGTCTCCGCGCTGGAGGGCTGTCCACGTAGCTGCACGACGGCTTTGTCGCATAACTTTCTGCCTTTCGAATTCATGTGGTGCGAGGTTTCTGGTGGGTGTAGTCGGGGTAGGCCTGCTGCCAGCCCTGGCAGCACTTCCGGATCATCGGCTTCCAGTCTATCGTCGATTGTTGACAATTGCTAGGAAGTTGGGTGATTCAGGATGTTCATTCCCCCGCCGAATCCGACCAAAAAAGAAAGGCCAGATCCAATGGATCTGGCCTTTTCTTTTGCGAGTTCTTACGCGTGGGCTCTTAGGCAGTGATCTCCGTCTTGTCCCGATTGGCGGTGAGATCCTCGACAGCTTTTTGCATGTGGCGCTCGATGGCTTTATGGAGTTCTTCCCGGTCGCCGGCCTCCAGAAGGTCCAAGAGGTTCTGGTGCTCCTGCACCAAGGCATCAACCCGGGGGTAGGCAACGGCCAGATTGAGGATACACATCCTCGATTCCGCGGCCAGGGTCTTGTAGATCCGGATCAAACGCGTGTTGCCCGCCCCGGCCACGAAAGTAGTGTGGAACTGCATATCCAGCCTGGCTATCGCTTGCCAGTCCGACACGGCAACCTGCTTCGCCATGTCTCTGATGATGGCCTTCAATGCCTGGCAGGTGTCCTTAACCTGTTCCTGCCCTGCATCCAGCAGTGCGTCTGCCGCAGTTGATTCCACAGCCTTGCGGACCGTGTAGATCTCCCTGACGTCGTCGTCTGAAAGTTCCAGGACGAACACTCCGCGGTTGCGATGGCTGACCAGGATGCCCTCCTGGGACAGCCGCTGCAACGCCTCGCGGACAGGGCCCCTTGACGTGCGTAGCTGCCCTGCCAAGACCGATTCATTGATCTGCTCGCCAGGGCGGAAGATCCCCTGGACAATCTGTTCCCGCAGCTGATCGGCGATCAGCTGCGCTGTGGGTCTCCCCTCCAGTACAAACAATCCTTCCGGTGCCGCCATTGCTCTTCCCTCACTTCACTCTTTGCCGATTGCTTTTCTTAGACAGTATTGGATTTCGTTACTCTTGACGGCCACATCGGGGACGAGGCCATGTGGGAGTCACCTTTCCTGGGATGGCCGCGTTGAACGCTCTTGTACCGTTGGGGTCGCGCGAAGTTGAGGCTGTCGAAGGTGCGCTTGCCGAGGGCTTCGTGGGCGGCGATTTCGCCGTAGCCGGTGGCGTTTTTGAAGCCGCCGCCTGAGAAGCCGGTGGCGGCGTAGATTCTGCTTCCTTCGTGGAACCGGCCGAGGAGGGGGTTGCCGTCTGTGGTGAAGAGGTCCGGGAAGGCGTCCGAGCGGACGATGTTCGGGAACAGTCCGGGGAAGAACTCGGTGACAGTTTCGGTGGTTTCCGAGATTTCAACTGCGCTTAGTTCCCTGGGCACGGCGTTGGGGTCCGGGGTTGGCGCTCCCCGACCGTCCAAAGTGGCCTTGACGGTGACACCATCAACGCTAGGCGTTCCGTACATTGACCGGTCCCCGGAGATCCGGATAAAGACGGGGAACCGCTCAGGGGAAAACTCTGCCGCATCCCTGGCTGCGAACCACGTGAGATAGATCCGGTACGGCCCTGCGGACTTTTGCAGGTAGTTGGGCATGAGGCGTTGGGACCATCCGCCGGAGGCGATGATGACGTTTTCGAAGGTCCAGGTTTTGTTGCCGGAGGTGATGATGACGCCGTCGGGGGTTTCGGTGATGCTGTTGATGGGGGTGTTGGTGTGGATGGTTGCGCCGTTGGCTTCGGCTGCGGTGATGGCCGCGGTGACGGCGCGGTCGGTGCGCAGGGCGCCGGCGTGGGGGTCGTAGACGGCGATGTCGTCGGGGCGGAGGTTGTGTTGGGGGTAGCGTTCGGCCATTTCCTGGTGGT